>NZ_VMND01000012.1:0-150427 GCF_013277555.1 Streptococcus sp. k-163
ATGACAGTTGAAGTTGAAATAGACAACTGATGAGCAATGTCGGTCATAGAATTCTTTTCGATCAACTTTTGAGCAATCTTTTGGTTGACGATACGAGGGATTTGGTGATTCTTCTTGACGAGAGAAGTCTCAACCACCATCATTTTCGAGCAATGATAGCACTTAAAACGACGCTTTTTAAGTAGGATTCTAGTAGCCATACCAGTTGTTTCAAGGTAAGGAACCTTAGACGGTTTTTGAAAGTCATATTTCTTCATTTTGCTTCCGCAATCAGGACAATACGAGGCATTATAGTCCAGTTTAGCGATGATTTCTTTGTGGGTATCCATATTGATGATATCTAGAATTTTGATGTTTGAGTCTTTGATATCGAGTAATTTTGTGATAAAATGTAGTTGTTCCATAGGATTCTTTCTAATGAGTTGTTTTGTCGCTTTTCATTATAGATCTTATGGGACTTTTTTTCTACACCAAAATAGTCTCTATAATATCCATAGGGGATTTACCCACTACAGAAATTATAGAGCTTCTTTGTCAACTATAGTAGATTGAAATAAGATATGAACAAATCGATTAGGAAAATCAAATTAAATTCTAGAAATGATTTAGCAGTCACTATGTAATAATCTAACTTCAATCAACTACATATTGTCGATTTTATGGTTGTGCTTGTTTATTACTACTTCCAACTCTTTAGTGAAATTTCTCCGCTATTTAGCCAGATTTCTTTTCCGTTATCACATTGAACTAAAAGTTTTCCACTTTCAGAGATATCTTTAGCAAGTCCTTTGTAGTCTTTTTGATCTAGTGTAAAAGTCACTTCTTTTCCTAGAACGAAGGACTGTTTTTTGTATAGGTATAATAGCTCTTCTGCTGGTGTTTCGAAGAAAGCACGCCAAATCTCTATGATTAATTCATTTCTTGTTATAGGTGCTGGCACTTTAAATAAACTAGCAGCTTTTTCTTTTAATTCTTGAGGGAAGTCTTTGATAGCAAAGTTGATTCCTACTCCAATAATGATATCTGTGACTAAGCCTGTTTCTACAGAGGTCATTGCCTCAGTTAGGATTCCTCCAATTTTATGATTTTTGAGGTAGATATCGTTGACCCATTTTATGTCGACATCTATTAAAGTTAGGTTTTTGATGGCTTTATAGATAGCTCCAGCTACAAGCAGTGTGTAGGATGGTAATTTATCATAGGGGAGATTTGGTTTAAGATGGAGGGTCATATAAATGCCCCCTTGTGGGGAGTAGAAAGAACGTTGAAAACGGCCTCGGCCAGCTGTTTGATAGGAAGCTAGGTAGAGAGTATTTGCTTCATTCCCTAAATCAATTGCTTCTTTTGCATCTAGTTGTGTCGATTTTGTTTCTGGTTTAAAACTGACATTAATTGGAAGATTTTTTTCTATAATATCTGGAAGAATAAGGTCACCATTCATCAGTTTATATCCTTTGTTTTTGATACTATCAATTTCAATGCCTTCTTGTTCTAGACGCTTGATGGATTTCCAAATTGATGTTCGGCTTAGGGATAGTTCTTCTGCGATTTTTTCTCCGCTGATATAGTCGGTTTCTTTAGATAGGATTTGGTACACAGCTTGGTAGGATTTCATAGTGTTGCCTTTCGCAATGAATAGTTTATGCTTTGAATTTAGTCTGTATAATTGCTTATGATCTATATTTTATTACTACTATTTTAACATATGCCTAGTCTTTACGGTATGATTTTCTTGGAGTAAATGTAGTACTAATGATTGAGTTTTGAAATCTCAGTATTTTTGCTCCCTTTTTACCTAGTAAACGTTTCCTTTGTTTTCAAATTGCTAAAAAAGTGGTACAATATAGGATAGCTTACTATTATCTGAATCAGTTGATTTGGAGAGAAAGGATTCATTTTGAAATCAATAGGCTTTATTAAAAAGCTGAAAGGGTTGTCTAGTAAAGAGCTTATTTTATTGGGAATTATCCTGAGTATCTTTTTACCCTTTTATCTTTTTGTAGTTGTATTCTGTTTATATATTATCAGTTTGATTTTTACAGGAGACATGAAAAGTATTCTTCAGAAAATGGGGGAGCATCCGATGCTGCTTCTTTTTCTTGGCTATAGTACTGTTATATCCGTTTTTGCACAAAATTGGATGGGTCTTGTGGCTTCAGTAGGAATGTTTCTATTTACTGTTTTCTTTTTGCACTATCAGTCGATTTTATCACATAAATTCTTTCGATTGATTTTGCAGCTTGTCTTGTTTGGTAGCGTCTTGTCAGCTGCTTTTGCGAGTTTAGAACATTTCCAAATTGTGAAGAAATTCAACTATGCTTTTCTGTCACCCAATATGCAGGTATGGCATCAGAATCGTGCAGAAGTGACCTTCTTTAATCCTAATTATTATGGAATTATTTGTTGTTTCTGTATCATGATTGCCTTCTATCTGTTTACAACGACCAAGTTGAATTGGTTGAAAGTATTCTGTGTGATTGCAGGCTTTGTGAATCTCTTTGGTTTGAACTTTACGCAGAATCGAACTGCCTTTCCTGCTATTATCGCTGGAGCCATTATTTATCTCTTTACGACCATTAAAAACTGGAAGGCCTTTTGGCTTAGTATTGGGGTCTTTGCGATTGGCCTGAGTTTCCTCTTTTCCAGTGATTTGGGAGTTCGGATGGGGACTTTAGACTCTTCTATGGAAGAACGAATTTCTATCTGGGATGCTGGGATGGCCTTATTTAAGCAAAATCCTTTCTGGGGTGAAGGGCCATTGACCTATATGCACTCTTATCCTCGGATACATGCTCCTTATCATGAACATGCTCATAGCCTTTATATTGACACGATTCTAAGTTACGGAATTGTGGGGACTATTTTACTAGTTTTGTCTTCTGTTGCTCCCGTTCGCTTGATGATGGATATGAGTCAGGAGTCGGGGAAACGTCCGATTATCGGTCTTTATCTATCTTTCCTTACAGTGGTTGCTGTGCACGGAATCTTTGATTTGGCCCTCTTCTGGATTCAGTCAGGTTTTATTTTCTTGCTAGTTATGTGCAGTATTCCGTTGGAGCATCGAACGTTGGTATCGGACATGACAGATTAAGTTTTATAAGATTGAAATCTTCTACCTTGGGTAGGAGATTTTTTTACTAGGAAAAATTATTTCTAAATCGAAATAGTTGACAGATAGAATGACGAGTGTTACAATTACTTTATTCGTTTCGATATAGAAATAAATTGGAGGTGTCATGAAAGATAGTCATTTGGTAGCCCATCATATTCGTTTGTTGAATGGGAGGATTTTTCAAAAGTTACTTAGTCTAGATCCTGAAGCTCTTTATAGGAGTGAGCAGGGGAAGATTTTAGCGGTTTTATGGAATAGTGAAACAGGCTGCGCAACTGCGACAGATATTGCTCTTGCGACGGGGCTTGCGAATAATACACTGACGACTATGATAAAAAAGCTAGAAGAACAAAAGCTTGTAACCGTTAGTCCGTGTGGAAAAGACAAGCGTAAGAAGTATTTAGTTTTAACGGAGTTAGGCAAGTCCCAGAAAGAAGTAGGACATCGTGTTAGTCAGAAATTGGATACGATCTTTTACAAAGGATTTTCAGAGGAAGAAATTCGTCAGTTTGAAGGTTTTCAAGAAAGAATTTTGGCTAATCTGAAAGAAGAGGAAAATGAGATTTAAAATGGAGCAAATTAGCTGTTTATAAGTAAAGGCCACTTTCGACTTTGTTTTCCAACTCTTAGGACAAGGAAACTATGTGGTTAGCTATGGTCAGACTCAGATTGATGGAGTTGCTTATGCCCAGTACGATATCTTCCGTCTAGAAAACGGAAAAATTGTGGAGCATTGGGACAATAAAGAAGTTATGCTTAGGGTAGAAGACTTGACCAATCGAGGTAAGTTTTAAATTGAGGATACAGAATGATTGAATATAAAAATGTGGCGCTACGCTACACAGAAAAAGATGTCTTGAGAGATGTTAATTTACGGATTGAGAATGGCGAGTTTATGGTTTTAGTAGGGCCTTCTGGCTCAGGTAAGACAACCATGCTTAAGATGATTAACCGTCTCTTGGAACCGACTGATGGAAATATTTATATGGATGGCAAGCGCATCAAAGATTATGATGAGCGGGAACTGCGTCTTTCTACTGGTTATGTTTTACAGGCAATTGCACTGTTTCCCAATCTAACGGTTGCGGAAAATATTGCCCTGATTCCTGAGATGAAGGGATGGACTAAGGAAGAAATTGCTCAGAAAACAGAAGAGTTTTTGGCTAAGGTTGGCTTGCCAGTAGCTGAGTATGGGCATCGTTTGCCTAGTGAATTATCTGGTGGGGAGCAACAGCGTGTTGGAATTGTACGGGCTATGATTGGCCAGCCTAAGATTCTCCTAATGGATGAACCTTTTTCGGCTCTTGATGCTATTTCGAGAAAACAGTTGCAGGTTCTGACGAAAGAATTGCATAAAGAATTTGGGATGACAACTATTTTTGTAACCCATGATACGGATGAAGCCTTGAAATTGGCGGACCGTATTGCTGTCTTGCAGGATGGAGAGATTCGTCAGGTGGCGAATCCCGAGACAATTTTAAAAGCGCCTGCAACAGACTTTGTAGCAGACTTGTTTGGAGGTAGTGTTCATGACTAATTTAATTGCAACTTTTCAGGATCGTTTTAGTGATTGGTTGACAGCCCTATCTCAACATTTGCAGTTGTCACTTTTGACCTTGTTACTAGCTATTTTTATTGCAGTCCCCTTAGCGGTATTTCTTCGTTATCATGAAAAGATGGCGGACTGGGTCTTGCAGATTGCAGGGATTTTCCAGACCATCCCGTCTCTGGCCTTGCTGGGGCTCTTTATTCCCTTGATGGGAATTGGAACCTTGCCTGCTTTGACAGCTCTAGTGATTTATGCGATTTTTCCGATTTTGCAAAATACCATCACTGGACTCAAGGGAATTGATCCGAGTCTGCAAGAGGCTGGGATTGCCTTTGGGATGACCAGATGGGAACGTCTCAAGAAGTTTGAAATTCCACTTGCCATGCCTGTTATGATGTCTGGGATTCGGACGGCAGCTGTCTTGATTATCGGTACGGCAACCTTGGCTGCCTTGATTGGTGCAGGGGGGCTGGGTTCCTTTATCCTTTTGGGAATTGACCGTAATAATGCCAGTCTGATTTTGATTGGGGCCCTTTCTTCTGCAGTGCTTGCCATTGCCTTTAACTTCCTACTAAAGGTGATGGAAAAAGCAAAATTGCGGACGATTTTTTCTGGTTTTGCCTTGGTGACCATATTGCTTGGTTTGTCTTATAGTCCAGCTCTTTTGGCTCAAAAAGAGAAAGAAAACTTGGTTATTGCTGGGAAATTGGGACCGGAACCAGAAATTTTGGCCAATATGTATAAACTCCTTATTGAAGAAAATACCAGTATGACTGCGACTGTTAAACCGAATTTTGGAAAAACAAGCTTTCTCTATGAAGCTTTGAAAAAAGGCGATATTGACATCTATCCTGAATTTACAGGAACGGTGACTGAAAGTTTGCTTCAACCATCACCCAAGGTGAGTCATGAGCCAGAGCAGGTTTATCAGGTAGCGCGTGATGGTATTGCCAAACAGGATCATCTAGCCTATCTCAAACCTATGTCTTATCAAAATACCTACGCTGTAGCTGTTCCGAAAAAGATTGCTCAAGAATATGGCTTGAAGACCATTTCGGACTTGAAAAAAGTGGAAGGGCAGTTGAAGGCAGGCTTTACACTTGAGTTTAATGACCGTGAAGATGGCAATAAGGGCTTGCAGTCAATGTATGGTCTCAATCTCAATGTAGCGACCATGGAACCAGCCCTTCGCTATCAGGCAATTCAGTCAGGTGATATTCAAATCACGGATGCCTATTCGACTGATGCGGAATTGGCGCGTTATGATTTACAGGTCTTGGAAGATGACAAACAACTCTTCCCACCTTATCAAGGGGCTCCACTCATGAAAGAAGCCCTTCTCAAGAAACATCCAGAGTTGGAAACAGTTCTCAATAAATTGGCTAGTAAAATTACTGAAAGCCAGATGAGCCAGCTCAACTACCAAGTCGGTGTTGAAGGCAAGTCAGCAGAACAAGTAGCCAAGGAGTTTCTACAAGAACAAGGTTTGCTGAAGAAATAGCTTGAAAAGCTAGACTCAACTTGCTTAAACGACTATATAGAAAATGCTCAGACAATGTCGTCTGGGCTCTTTTGATTTTAGGGTTATTGAATGTCACTTAAAATGGAAAGAAAGAGAAAATTTTCAGGAATTTCTAAAAATTTACTGTAAATACACTTGACTATTCACAAAATAGGTGTATAATGTGTTGTGAACTACTTAACAAATAAGGATTTTCAGCTCATGTCGACTAAGGTTGGGAATCTTGTGTATAGACAGTTCATTATCTAATAGAGCGTTGCGTCCGAAAGTCTATCTAGACACGGCTCTTTAAAAACAAAAGGAGAAATGATGCATACTTATTTGCAAAAGAAAATTGAAAATATCAAAACAACTCTAGGTGAAATGTCAGGTGGTTACCATCGTATGGTTACGGCTATGGCTGATTTAGGATTTTCAGGAACTATGAAGTCTATCTGGAATGACCTCTTTGCCAATCGTAGCTTTGCCCAGTGGCTTTATTTGCTGGTTTTAGGAAGTTTTCCTCTCTGGCTGGAGTTGATTTATGAACACCGTATTGTTGACTGGATTGGGATGATTTGTAGCCTAACTGGGATTATCTGTGTTATCTTTGTATCGGAAGGTCGGGCAAGTAATTATCTTTTTGGCTTGATTAACTCTGTTATTTACCTTATTTTGGCCCTACAGAAAGGCTTTTATGGTGAGGTACTGACGACACTTTACTTCACAGTCATGCAGCCAATTGGACTTCTAGTTTGGATTTATCAGGCACAGTTTAAGAAGGAAAAGCAGGAGTTTGTCGCGCGTAAACTGGACGGCAAGGGCTGGACAAAGTATCTTTCCATTAGTGTTCTTTGGTGGTTGACCTTTGGATTCATTTATCAGTCTATCGGTGCCAATCGTCCCTATCGTGATTCAATCACAGATGCGACCAATGGGGTAGGGCAAATCCTCATGACAGCTGTTTACCGTGAACAGTGGATATTCTGGGCAGCTACCAATGTCTTTTCAATCTATCTCTGGTGGGGAGAAAGCCTGCAAATCCAAGGGAAATATCTAATTTATCTCATTAACAGTCTAGTTGGTTGGTATCAATGGAGCAAGGCTGCTAAGCAGAATACTGATTTACCTAACTAGGAAAAGATGTTTGAAAGTGCTGTTTTGAGATTTCGATTAAAACAGATAGAGTTGATAATCAAGGATTGGATATGATGAAAAAGAGGAGCAGTAGTTCCTCTTTTATTGTCGAAAAGATAAAAACTCAGTAGCCTGGGCATAAGGCAACTGAGCTCTAGTCTGTATTTAGTCTTTAGAAATGAGAAGGTCTAGATAAAACTGGACAACTTCCTGATTTGTGAAGTCTTGACCTTTTTTGAGCCACCAGGTCAATGTTTCGATAAAGTTGGTTACAACTAAGTGTTGGAGATAAGAAGCAGGCAGACTTGGGTGTGCTTCTTTCAAATCATCAACCAGCATGGGGTAGACGTGGTGTTCCAACTCTCTCTGGAGTTGGCGGAGGAAGTAGTCATTCTTGGAGAATAGCAGACTGGTGATATGGTCTTGATTTTTCTGAAAATGCAGAAAGAGGTGGGCGAGGTAATCTTCGGTTGAAATGGCTTGCTCTCTTTCAAAAAGATGATGGAATAGGTAGCGGCAAAGCTCGTCCAGAAGCAGCTCCTTGCTCTCATAGTGACAGTAAAAAGTAGAACGTCCCACATCTGCGAGATCAATAATATCCTGAACAGTAGTGGCCTCGTAGCCCTTAGTGTTCAAAAGTTGTAGAAAAGCTTGATAGATGGCTTTTTTTGTTTTACTGATACGGCGGTCAATGTTAGTCATATGGACACTTGAGGCAAATTGTTCAGAACTGAATAAAGCTGACCTTTTGCTTCTATCCTTTCTTTGAGTTTTAGTGGATAATGATAATGAACAAGGTGTTCATAAATCTATTATAACAAAGGAATGAGAAAGATGAAGGCAAAATATACTGTTTGGGTAGCTTTTTTCTTAAATTTAAGCTATGCTATTGTTGAGTTTATTGCAGGAGGAATCTTTGGTTCGAGTGCTGTTCTTGCTGACTCGGTGCATGACTTGGGAGATGCGATTGCTATTGGGATCTCAGCCTTTTTGGAAAGTATCTCCAATCGTGAAGAAGACAGCCACTATACCTTGGGCTACAAGCGTTTTAGCCTTTTAGGAGCCATGATAACGGCTGTGATTCTTATGACAGGGTCCGTTTTGGTCATTTTGGAAAATATAGCGAAAATCTTTCATCCACAATCGGTCAATGATGAGGGGATTCTCTGGTTAGGAATTATTGCGATTATTATCAATGTGCTAGCGAGTCTCGTCATTCGCAAAGGACAAACCAAGAACGAATCCATTCTCAGCCTGCACTTTCTGGAAGATACCTTGGGTTGGGTGGCTGTCATCCTGATGGCCATTGTTCTTCGATTTACCGATTGGTATATCTTGGATCCGCTCTTGTCTCTTGCTATTTCCTTCTTTATTCTTTCAAAAGCCCTTCCACGTTTTTGGAGAACGCTCAAGATATTCCTCGATGCAGTGCCAGAAGGAGTAGATATCCAGAAAATCAAGACGGATTTAGCAGAATTGGACCATGTCGCTAGTATCAATCAGCTTAATCTCTGGACTATGGATGGTTTGGAAAAAAATGCCATTGTCCATGTTTGTTTAAAAGAGATGGAGCATATGGAAACTTGTAAAGAATCTATTCGAATTTTCCTCAAAGATTGTGGCTTTCAAAATATTACCATTGAAGTTGATGCTAACCTAGAAAGTCACCAAGCACATAAGCGAAAGGTGTGAGTTGGAGCGGAATCATAGAGATTATTAGAGAAACAGCCTTGCTAGAGGTAGTTTTGTAATCCTAATCATTCCTTGTACTTTCTCTTAGAGTCAGTCTGGTTCCCAGCATAGTAAGGCTAGGGATTTTGCGACCGTGGAGTACTTCCTTGTTAAGAATATCCATACCTGCTCGGCCCATTTCTTCGGTATAGACGGTGATGCTAGAAAGGGGAGGATAAACTTGCTTGGTCAGGCTGGTGTCGTTAAAGGAAATAAGACTGACGCGGTCTGGCAGGCTGATTCCAGCTTCTTGGAGGGCACGGAGGGCACCTATAGCTAAACTATCGCTGGCTGCGAAAAAGGCTGGCGGGAGTTGGTCTCCCAAGTTCTGAATGGCCTCTTTCATTAAGTCATAGCCAGACTGGGCAGTAAAGCTTCCTTGAAAGACCAGTTCATCATGATAGATTCCCTTCGCTTGACTGTAGTTTCTGAAGTTTTCCAGCCGCTTATCCTCAATGATTTCTTCTTGGTCGGTTGTTTCCTCAAGCCCTGTTAGAATTCCGATACGATCAAGTCCTTGGCTGAGGAAATAATCGACAACTTGTTTCATGGCAGTATAAAAGTCCGTAATAATACAGGTATGTCCTAGCGAAAGAGTATCACTGTCTAGAAAGACAAGAGGCTTTTGGTATTCTTCAAAGGCAGAAATCTGAGCTCGGCTAAATTTTCCGATGCAGAGAATCCCAATCACTTCCTCGCTTAGGGTAAAAGGATGGTCATTAAAATAGCGTAAGATATCATAGTCCAGTTCTTGGGCTCTTTTTTCTATGCCTAGGCGAATCTGGTAGTAGTAGAGGTCGTCTAGCTCCCCTTGTTCGCTGACCCATTGGATAATGGCAATCTTTTGCTTGGGCTTGTGGGACTCGCCTGTCTTGAGGTGCTTGGTGTAGCCCAGCTCTTCAGCAACGGTTAAAATACGGTGTCTGGTTTCTTCTGTAACAGATAGGCTCTGGTCGCGGTTGAGGACACGGGATACGGTCGCGATAGAGACAGAGGCTAGCTGTGCAATGTCTTTTAAGGTAGCCATAAATCCTCCTTTTTTAAGGTTAGTATATCATATTTTTCTGCTTTTTACTGATAGTTTAGTAAAAGTTTAGTAAAAAGGATTGACCTTGGGAAATCCCTTGGATACAATAGAAGAAAACGATTACACGTTAAGGTGACTTAACGGACAGTAAAAGGAGAAATCATATGACACAACATCTTACTGCTGAAGCTCTTCGTAAAGACTTTCTTGCTGTTTTTGGTCAAGAAGCAGATCAAACATTCTTTTCACCAGGTCGTATCAACTTGATTGGTGAGCACACAGACTATAATGGTGGACATGTATTTCCAGCAGCTATTTCCTTAGGAACTTACGGTGCAGCTCGTAAGCGTGACGACCAAGTCTTGCGTTTTTACTCAGCTAACTTTGAGGACAAGGGCATTATCGAAGTGCCTTTAGCGGATCTCAAGTTTGAAAAAGAGCACAACTGGACCAACTATCCAAAAGGGGTTCTTCATTTCTTGCAAGAAGCTGGGCATGTGATTGATAAAGGTTTTGATTTTTATGTTTATGGGAATATCCCAAATGGTGCTGGCTTGTCTTCTTCTGCATCCTTGGAACTCTTGACAGGAGTCGTGGCAGAGTATCTATTTGATTTAAAACTAGAGCGTCTCGATTTGGTTAAAATCGGAAAACAAACAGAAAACAACTTTATCGGAGTCAACTCTGGTATCATGGACCAGTTTGCTATCGGTATGGGGGCAGACCAACGTGCTATTTACCTAGATACCAACACTTTAGAATATGATTTGGTGCCACTTGATTTGAAAGACAATGTCGTTGTTATCATGAACACTAACAAACGCCGTGAGTTGGCGGACTCTAAATACAATGAACGCCGTGCCGAGTGTGAAAAAGCAGTGGAAGAATTGCAAGCTGCCTTGGATATTCAGACCTTGGGTGAATTGGACGAGTGGATCTTTGACCAATATAGCTATCTGATTAAAGATGAAAATCGTTTGAAACGTGCTCGTCATGCTGTGCTTGAAAACCAACGTACCCTCAAAGCTCAAGCAGCCCTTCAAGCAGGAGATTTGGAAACATTTGGTCGTTTGATGAATGCGTCACACGTCTCTCTAGAACATGATTATGAAGTAACTGGTTTGGAATTGGATACCCTTGTTCACACAGCTTGGGCACAAGAAGGAGTTCTTGGTGCTCGCATGACAGGGGCAGGTTTTGGCGGATGTGCCATTGCCTTGGTGCAAAAAGATGCTGTTGATACCTTTAAGGAAGCTGTAGGCAAACACTACGAGGAAGTAGTTGGATACGCTCCAAGTTTCTATATCGCTGAAGTTGCAGGTGGCACTCGCGTCCTTGACTAGTCAAAAGGAGGCTTTATGGTGACCTTAGTAGATAAATTTGTAACACATGTCATTTCTGAAAGTTCATTTGAGGAAATGGATCGAATCTACCTGACCAATCGTGTCTTGGCACGAGTGGGAGACGGTGTTTTGGAAGTTGAGACGGATCTGGATAAAGTGATTGACCTCAAGGACCAGCTGGTTGAGGAAGCCGTTCGATTAGAGACGATTGAGGATAGTCAGGCTGCGCGTGAAATCCTTGGTGCTGAATTGATGGACTTGGTGACCCCTTGTCCAAGTCAGGTCAATCGTGACTTTTGGGCCACCTATGCTCAATCTCCTGAGCAAGCGATAGAGGATTTTTACCAACTCAGTCAGAAAAATGACTACATCAAACTCAAGGCCATTGCTAAAAATATCGCTTATCGTGTTCCATCTGACTACGGTGAACTTGAAATTACCATCAATCTCTCTAAGCCTGAAAAGGATCCGAAAGAGATTGCGGCAGCCAAGTTGGTGCAAGCTAGCAATTATCCCCAGTGTCAGCTTTGTCTAGAGAATGAGGGTTACCATGGTCGGATAAACCACCCAGCTCGCAGCAATCACCGTATTATCCGTTTTGAAATGGCTGGTCAGGAATGGGGCTTCCAGTATTCGCCCTATGCCTACTTTAATGAGCATTGTATCTTCTTAGATGGTCAGCATCGTCCCATGGCCATTAGTCGTCAGAGTTTTGAACGTTTGCTGGCTATCGTAGAGCAGTTTCCAGGATATTTTGCTGGATCTAATGCCGACTTGCCGATTGTGGGAGGGTCTATTCTAACTCATGATCATTATCAGGGAGGCCGTCACGTCTTTCCTATGGAATTGGCTCCCTTGCAAAAGACTTTCTCTTTTACTGGTTTTGAGCAGATCAAGGCTGGTATTGTCAAGTGGCCTATGTCAGTATTGCGTTTGACTTCGGATTCCAAAGAAGATTTGATCAACTTAGCTGACAAGATTTTGCAGGAATGGCGCCAGTATTCAGATCCTATTGTGCAGATTTTGGCAGAGACAAACGGGACACCGCATCACACCATCACACCTATAGCCCGTAAACGCGATGGCCAGTTTGAGTTGGACTTAGTCTTGCGGGACAATCAGACTTCAGTAGAACATCCTGATGGTATCTATCATCCCCATAAGGATGTTCAACATATCAAGAAGGAAAATATCGGCTTGATTGAGGTCATGGGCTTGGCTATCTTACCACCACGTCTGAAAGAAGAAGTGGAGCAAGTCGCTAACTACCTAGTGGGAGAAGGGGAGACAGTTGCCGATTATCATCAGGAATGGGCATACCAACTCAAAGCCCAACATCCAGACCTAACAGATAAAGAAAAAGCTCTTGAAATCGTCAAGGACTCTGTGGGTGCTATCTTTGCTCGTGTGCTTGAGGATGCAGGAGTCTACAAGCAGACGGAGTATGGACAGGCAGCCTTTATGCGCTTCGTAGAGCAGGTCGGTATTTTGCCAGGCTAGGAGCTTTCTCCTTGCACAGTTCTATAAAAAGTAGTATCATAGTGTCGTTTGAAATATCAGGAGGAAACGATGAAAGATTTTCATTTTGACGCTATATCTGCCTTTGAAAATTACGAAATTGAACAAATGAGAGATGGTCACGTTGTGGTAACGACCAAAGTAGTGGACTCGTCTCTCAACTACTATGGCAACGCCCATGGTGGCTATCTCTTTACCCTTTGTGATCAGATCAGTGGTTTGGTGGTCATCTCGCTAGGACTAGACGGAGTGACTCTCCAATCTTCTATCAACTACCTTAAAGCAGGAAAACTCGACGATGTATTGACCATTAAAGGAGAATGTGTCCATCAAGGTCGCACAACCTGTGTAGTGGATGTGGATATCACCAATCAAGAAGGTAGAAATGTCTGCAAGGCAACCTTTACCATGTTTGTCACAGGCCAACGGTCAGAAGAAAGACAGGTAAGGATATAGAGAAACAAAAAAGAGGCTCACACCTCTTTTTTAGTCTCAGATAAATCAATCAATTTCTTTAATAAACTTAGCAATTTCTTTTACAATTTCAGTAACTAAAGCATTTCCCATAAAAAACATTCTCATTTTATCAGATACCTCTACAATAGAACCGTCAGATAGTTTCTTTTTAGCTGTCCAATCATCTGGGAAATCCTGAAGGCGTTCAGCTTCAATGGGGGTAATTAATCTATATTTATTATTTACAAATAATAAATGTGTGGAACGATTAACAGTTCCTTCGGATGTAAGCATTGTTCGTCCTGGAAGGTTTAAATCATCATAAGGGGACATTCCTCCTTCTGAATAGATGTATTGATGTCCGTCAGAGGATGTTCGTTCAATTTTCTTAGGTCCTCTAAGATATTGAAATTTTTCCAATTTTGACTGATCAGTTAAAAAATATTTTTCAGGTACTTCAGACTCATCTTGAAGAATTTCTCCTAGAGTGATAGGATTGCCATTGTAATTAGGTTCAGTGTCAATAGAATAGTATTTTCCATGTCTCATAATTCCTGTATTCCAAACAGTACCAGTAAAAGTATCTGAAACTTCAACTATATCATTTGGTAACTTATAAAAAACATGACGATTTTTAACTGCTATAGGTTTAATAGGAAATTGTTTTGCAAATAGACCTTGATTGAAAATATAGTCATCATACCTATTATCTTCAAAGATTTCTTCATTTTTTTCGTAAAGATTGTCAATTTTTTGGGCAAAGACTGTATCATTTCGATATACGAAAAAGAATACACGACGTCTTCGTTGGCTTCTTCCATACTCAGCAGCATTAATAACTCTCCACTCTACAGAATATCCAAGATTATTAAAAGCTGTGAGCATGATTGCAAAATCGCGTCCTCGTTGTTTTGAAGGTGCTTTTAAAAGTCTATCTACATTTTCTAGAATTAAGTATTTGGGTTTAATGATTTCTGTTGCTCTAATGATTTCCCAAAATAAAACTCCTTTTTTTCCTTCAATGCCTTTTTCATTTTTCTTGCTACGCGCAACAGAGTAATCTTGGCAAGGAAAACCACCGACAATCATATCGGCATCCATTTTGGAAAATTGTTCGTCTGTTATATCAGAGATACTAATATTGATGTTTTCGCTATTGGGGAAGTGATAATCATAGACCTCAAATGCGTCTTGAGATTTACGAGATGGTTCCCATTGGTTTGCCCATTTTGTTTTAAAGAGTTGCTTATCGGCATTTTCTAATCCTATCCGAAAACCGCCAACTCCAGCAAATAGTTCGAGAACTTTCATCTTTTCTCCTTCATTTTTTTACAGTTTAATCCATTATATACTATTTTCAATGATTGATCAAGTATTAATGTTTGCTTTAGTTTAATTTGATATAATATAAAAGATAGGAGAAGAAAATGGATCAAAACTTATTTAACTATAACGATGAAGATATCGATAGTGTTATTGAATATTCTCACAAACTATTAAATAGAAAATTTTCCGATGTTATGGAAGAGTATAATCGTTCGCTTTATAAATCATATGACGATTATAATGATAGAGTAGTCTCTGAGGTACAAGATAAAACAATTAGTATGAAGTCAAAAGGGCAGTATGGAAATTATATTGAAAAATATTTCTATGGTTACCAGCCAAATAGTGACTCGGAAGCTGACTTTGAAAAAATAGGTGTAGAATTAAAAGTTACTCCTTTTAAGATAAACAAAAATGGGACACTTAGTGCCAAAGAACGACTTGTATTAACAATACTAAACTATATAGAGGAAAATTTAGAGGATTTTTACTCCACTCATTTATGGAAAAAATGTGCAAAGATTTTGTTGTTGTTTTACAATGGCTTAATTCCTAATCAAACAATGAAGGACTATGTCATTGAAAAAATATTTTTATATGAATGGTTTGAGGAGGATATGGCAGTCATCCTTGAAGACTATCAGAAGATTACAGATAAAATTAAAAATGGAAGGGCGCATGAATTATCAGAATCAGATGGAAACTATTTATCAACTTGTACAAAAGGTGCAGGTAAAGGAAAGGATTTAAGACAGCAACCATTTAGTCATGAATTAGCAAAACAAAGAGCTTGGGAATTAAAATCAAGTTATATGACCTATCTGATTAATCATAAAATCTTTAACCAATCAGATCAAGAAAGTGTTCTGGCTAATTTTAGGGGTGAAAAAAAGTCATTTACTGAGGTTATTGCAGAGAAGATTCTTTCCTACAAAGGTTTTTCTGAACAAGAGTTATATGATAGATTTGAAGTGAATCCCAAAGCAAAAGGTAAGAATAGTACTCTGATTAGAAAAATTTTAGGCTTAACAGGGGATTTAGATAAGACTAAAGAATTTCAGAAAGCAAACATGAATTTGAGAGTTATTCGAGTAGATAAGAATAATTTACCTAAGGAAGACTCCCCATTTAAAACTTATTGTTTTAAAGAACTAGCAGCAACAGATTGTTGGGAATCATCGCATGTTTATAATGAAATTTATAATAAACGATTCCTCTTCGTTATTTTTAAGGAAATTGAACCTAAGCTATTTGTATTAGATTCTATCAAATTTTGGGGATTTCAGGATAGACAATTAGAAGAAATACAAAGAGTGTGGCAGGAAACTAGACAAATTATTTCTGATGGAGTTAAATTAACTCAAAATGGTAATAAAGTTTCAACTAATTTCCCTCAAAGTAAGATAAATAGAATTCTATTTACGAAATTACATGCTACCAATGCTTATTATGAAATTGAAAAAGGAAAATTTGTTGGAAAAGGTTCATTATCTGATACGGATGAACTTCCAGATGGGCGTAGGATTACAAAACACTCCTTTTGGATGCCTAAAAAGTTTATAAAAGAAATATTAGATGGGAATTGGGATTAGATGGAAAGCTATTTGCAAAATAGCTTTTTTATTTTTTAAAAAATAAAAATTTGACAATATTTTTCATATATTGTAAAATAAAACATATATATCAAGAGGTGACGTGATGGAAGATAAACATGATCGTTTTTTGAGATTGGCTGAATCTCGAACAAATGCTGCAATTCAAAAGATTCATTTAATTGGAAATCTGGCTAATAGAAGTAACTATGATTATAATGAAAATGAAATTGCAGAAATTTTTAAGGCAATAGAACAAGAACTTCAAAGAACAAAAAAGATGTTTGAGGTTGAATTTGTTAAAAAGGATAATAGATTTTCATTTTCAAAGAATAAAAAATAAAGGAGTATAGAGATATGATTAATAAATGGGTATTCCCTCATGGTAAAGATTTAACTCCTAGAGGAGTAAATGATCCAGCTATAAATTCATTTTTAGACAATGTTATTGATTCACTAACTAGAGAAGTAATACAAAACTCTCTAGATGCAAAGATAAGAGAAAATGATAAACCGGTTGAAATCACATTTGATTTTAGTGAGTTATCGACAAGTGAAATCCCAGGTGTGGACGACATTTATAATATGGCATTACCAAATGCAGAGAAATTTTGGAAAAAGAAAGAAAATATTGGAACCTTAGAGTATTTGAAGTCTTTTAGAGAAATATTGGAATCTGATAAAATTAGGGTGCTAAAAATAAGTGATTATAATACGTATGGATTGAATGATAAAAGCTATGATGCTCTTGTTTTAGGGAATGGATATACTGAAAAAATTGATGAGAATGCAGCAGGCAGTAAAGGAATAGGGAAAGCAGCACCTTTTGCAATTTCAGATTTAAGACTGGTTTTTTATAACACGATTCCTACAAATGCAATTCCAAAGCATGTTGGTGTAATGAATTTTGTATCATTTAATTGTAATAGCAATGATGAAGCTATTATAACTCAAGAACGTGCGTTATATCAGAATCAAGATGATCAATATATATCAGGTCAAATAGATTTTAATTTTGAGAAACGTAAATTATCAGAATATGGAACGGATCTGTTTATTTTAGGACTTAGAGATATTGATGATGATTGGGAGATGCGTATTTTACTTTCAGCAGTTAATAATTTTTTGGTTTCAATTTTAGAAAATAAATTAATTGTACGAGTAAAAAATACCGTCCTTGATAATAATTCTATTGGTGAAATTATCACAGAATTAGAGAAGGTTAAAAAGAATACGGATGAAAAAATGGTCTTTAAAAATACACTAAATTACTTTGATGCATTAACAAATGATAACAGATTAGAATTTGACTTGGATGAGCGTTTTAAAGCATATCCGTTTATTGAATCCCAGAGTGATGGTAAGTTAATTCTTTTGAGGAGAGAAGAGGCGAATAGAGCTATATTGCAAACCAGAATATCTGGTATGAAAATTTATGATAGAAGAAATGTTAGTGGGAACATTTTGTTTACAGGGGTTTTCAGGGCAACTGGTAGTGGCTTAGATAAATTTTTAAAAAGTTTGGAGAATACAAATCATACGGATTGGAGTAGTGATCAAGCATCTAAAGAGAATAGAAAATTAGCTAAAAAACTATTAAAAGATTTATATGATTGGTATAAAGAAACTGTTAAGAAATCGTATGAGCAAAGTGTAGAGGATATTATTGATGCCATTGGAATGAAAGACTTCTTGCCACTCTTATCATCAGATTATGAAGCTGACAATAAAAAGCAGGATTCTGGAATAAAAAGTTCAATTAACTCAGTGAAAATTAAGAGAGACATAAAAAAAATAAAAATAAGTAGTTTGTACAATCCTGTTGAAGAAGAGGTAGATTCCATTTTAAAAGATTTGAATTTAGATGAGGAAGAAAAGAAAAAAGATGATAAAAAAACTAATCCAAATAGGAAAAAAGGAATATTGGAAAGATTGGGATTCAACCAAAAGTCAAAACAAGAAAAGCTAGTAGAAGTAACTCAATATTTTGGAATTAAAATTGTTGCATTGAATAGTAAAGAAGGACAATATAGATGCATATTAAAGCCAAATAAAGGTTTTAAGGAAATAGATTTAAAGTTTAATTACGTTGGAGAAGATGGAAGTATTACACAAGCTATACTAAGAGAAGTTACTTCTCAATCAAATAAAATTAAAAAAATAGATAATGATTTTAGAGTTATCAATATTAATAAAAATAAGACTGTAATTTTAGATTTTAAAGTTAATTCTAATTTGCTACTGAAGATGGAAGGAAAAATAAATGAAATTAAAATCTGATATGTTCCCGTATCCTGTTTTAAGTAAAGAATTGGATGATTTTAAAACAGGAGATTTTGAAGTAAATATTTCTCAGAAAAAAATGAGCATAAATCAAACTCTTTTGAATTTTACTTTCAATTTGGATAATAGGGAAATTAATAAATTAATTAAACAAGATAAAGCACAATTTGTAATACATATTGAAGGACAAGCATCATCGTATAGAAAGTTAATCTATCTTCAAAAAGGAGAAACAACAAAGGAAGTAGAGCTAAGAAGTGATTCGACTCCTAAAAAGTTATTCGTTAATATGATGGTCATTGCAACTGATATAATTAGAGACTATAAGAATAAAGGATTTAATCCTGAGTATTATGGAGAAGATTTTATAGTTCCTGAAATTGAAAAAGGAAGTATTCTAGCTTTTGATACTATGGCCGAATTGCAGGTAGATTTTTCAAATCATGAATACGGGAATCTTAAATCAATGGTTAGGATTGCTAAATTTAGTAAAAGATTTATGGAAGTTGATTTAGATGGAGATGTTATTCAAATAAATTTACCCGAAAAGTCTTATATAGCTTATGTTAATTTATCTAGTTCTAGTAAAGTGCAACAGCAATTGCTTTTAGTAACTATAATTTTGCCAGCATTAACAGTAGCAATTGAAAAAGTTAAAAAATTAGAAGTAGATGATAGTAAAGAGTGGTATAAATCTCTTGGAGAATTATTAAAAAAAATAGATTATAATATTGAAGAGTTGCCAGAATCTGAAGAAAGTTCAATGATGCTTGCACAGCAATTGTTAGATTTTCCTTTAGAATCTTCTTTATATGAATATTATAAATTTGAGGAAATGAAAAATGAGTAAATTGAAATATGTTTCGGATGAATTCTTAGATGAATTTAAAACAAATTTTCAGAGTAAATATTTACAATACTATTCAAATAATGACAAAAATAAAATTAAGGAAATTTTTTCTGATTCAAATAATGTTTATGAGTCATTGAAGGAATTTGACTATAAAGAACTTGTTTTGGAATCTGTAGACTCTGATGCCTCAAAAAAGAATGTAAAAATAATTTGGGAATCATTAAAACATTTAACTATTTCAGAAGCAGAAAATGAAAAAATTTGGGTTGCTCTTGAAAATACATATTATTTAGATTTTCATTTAGATCAACTAAATGAAATTACAGGAGCACACAGAGAAGCAAGCATAATATCTAGAACTATTTTCAATAGAGGTAATAAAAGATCTTTAATGATAAATAGTATTTCTTCACTATGGTGGATTGCTTACTATACATATGATAAAAATTCTTCAAATCCTTATTATTATACAAATAGATTCTTATCAGGAAGTTATAGAGGAAATGCTGTTGCATACTTTTCAAGTAACTTAGTATCAAATAAAGATATTGTCCTGGGGACTTTACAAGCTATATATGAGTTGGTCGATGAAGGAAAAATGATTGAAAATAGGTATTCATATACAAATTCTAATAAAATCTTGAATTTAGTTGGTGGAGTTATCGTATTAGATTTTCTAAATAGAGAAGATATTAAAGGAATAGTCAAAAGTCATTTAATGGATACAGAAGGCATTAAAGCAATGTATAGAATTTCTTAACAAATAAACCTGCTTTAGATGATTTTTCTGGTAAAAAAAGAGGTTCACACCTCTTTTTCTTATTTCTTTTTATGATTTAACACCGCATTGAGGACAATGGCGAGTAGGCTGGCTACGACGATTCCGTTTGAGAAGAACATTTGGAAGGCTGTCGGCATGCTGACAAAGAGATTACTGTTATTGAGTCCGACACCTGCAGCGATTGAAACAGCTGCTATAAGGAAGTTATGTTCATTGTTAGCAAAGTCAACACGGGCAAGGATTTGCATCCCTTGAATGGATACAAAACCAAACATCACCAGCATGGCACCACCAAGGACAGGGCTCGGAATGATTTGTGCAAGGGCGCCAAACTTAGGAAGAAGTCCAAGGAGAACCAGGAAACCAGCTGCGTAGTAGATTGGCAGACGAGTCTTGATACCTGATAATTTAACCAGACCAACGTTTTGTGAAAATCCTGTGTAAGGGAAGGTGTTAAAGATTCCTCCGAGAAGTACTGCCAAACCTTCTGCACGGTAACCGTTGCGCAGGCGTGTGCTGTCGATTGGGTCTTTTGTGATATCAGACAAGGCTAGGTAAACACCAGTCGACTCAACCATAGACACCGTTGCGATGATACACATCATGACAATAGATGAGATTTCAAAGGTCGGCATCCCAAAGTAGAGTGGAGTTGGGACATGGACTAGTGGTGCTGCTGCAACAGGAGAGAAGTCCACCAAGCCCATGCTAGCAGCGATGGCAGTTCCGACAACCAGTCCAATCAAAATGGAGATCGACTTGATAAATCCTTTGGTAAAGATGTTAATCAAGAGGATAATCAGTACAGTGATCGCTGCAAGCAAGAGACTTTGACCAGTTGGTTCTGGAACGTTATTTCCCATATTTCCAATAGCAACAGGAATCAAGGTTAAACCAATCGTGGTAATAACAGATCCTGTTACGATAGATGGGAAGAGATTGGCTACTTTTGAGAAGATGCCTGAAACAAGAACCACGTAAATCCCTGATGCAATAAGGGCACCAAACATAGCTCCACTACCATGGCTTTGCCCAATCATAATCAAGGGAGCGACGGATTGGAAGGCGACTCCAAGAACGACTGGAAGTCCAATCCCAAAGTATTTGTTGAGTTGGAGTTGGAGGAAGGTTGCCACACCACACATGAAGATATCTGTGGAAATCAGGTAGGTCAACTGCTCAGTTGAATAGCCAAGGGCTGTCGCAATCATGATGGGAACCAGGATAGATCCTGAGTACATGGCTAGTAAGTGCTGCAAGCCAAGAACGGCTGCTTGTGAATGTTTTTCTTGAGTTTGCATTAGAGATCTGCCTCCTTAAATATGACTTGACCATTTTCAAAACGATCCAAACGAGCGAGTGATAGGACAGGGTAGCCTGCTTTTTCAAGCAAATCACGGCCATCTTGGAAGGATTTTTCAATCACAATACCGATAGCTTCGACTGTGGCACCAGCTTGTTCGATGATTTGAATCAAGCCTTTGGCAGCTTGGCCATTAGCAAGAAAATCGTCGATAATCAAGACCTTGTCCTCTGGTGAGAGGAATTTTCCAGCGATAGAAACGGTGCTGGTAACCTGCTTGGTAAAGGAGTAAACTTCGGCAGTTAAGATTCCTTCGTTCATAGTGATGTTTTTAGCTTTTTTAGCGAAAATCATGGGAACGTTTAAGGCTTCAGCTGTATAAACGGCTGGGGCAATACCCGACGCTTCAATGGTCACGACTTTGGTAATACCAGCAGAAGCAAATTTTTCCGCAAAGAGCTTTCCAATCTCTCGCATCAATTGATAGTCAACTTGGTGGGTTAAAAAGGAATCCACCTTGAGGATGTTATCACCCAAGATATGCCCATCCTTGAGGATGCGCTCTTCTAATAATTTCATAAGACCTCCTAAAGTCTAAAAGCCAATCCATTTGCTTGTTTAGAGTTTCTAGCAAGAAATAGAAAAAGGACCTACTTAATATCTAAGTAAGTCCCCAAAATAGGCATGGCAAAAAAGGCCATACCTCATTTCTGACTTACTTATTGTTAGGTGTTCCGGCACCTTGTAGAAACGTCGTGCCAATTCACGACATAAACAAGTAAAATGATATTCAATTTTAAATAGGCTTGAGCCAATGTTTTTATTTTACACTAAATCACTTTAGAAATCAAATATTTTGTTAGTGTTTTGCTTTAAAAAACGAACAATCTGAAGAAGATGGGCAAAAAATCAGTTATTGGCTAACATTTAGAAGATTTTTCCACTATAAAAGGCATATTATCAAATTTTTAAACACCTGACAACATGCCTTTTTCTAATTTTAAAGACTTTTTTCCAATCTTTAATATTCTATTCACTAAATCTTAAAAAATAGCCATCTGGATCCAAAACTGCAAACTCATGTGGATAGATATAATGATCCCCAACACGAAATTCTCTTTTTGTCAGTTGACGATGGATAGGATAGTCAGCTTCCAGCAGTTTTTGGTGGAGCTGAGGGACATCTGCAATGCCAAAGGAAATATTGACACCGCGCCCGAAAGGATAGGTCAGCTGAGCTAATTCTTCTGCGCTTCCTTCTTCTAACATTAGCTGGCAATCTTCAAGAGAAAGGAAGAGAAAGTTTTCTTCTGGACGTTGGTATTCAATCTTAAAACCGAGTAAATCGCAGTAGAAAGAACGGGACTGTTCTAAATCACTTACAACAAACTCGGGAATAACTGCATTGTAGTTCATAGTGAAAATCCTTAAAGTTTAATTTCCAATACAATCGGTGTATGGTCTTGACGAGTTCCTGAGTCAATCATGTCAGACTTGGTCACCTTGTCAGCAATGCGGTTACTTGTGAGCCAGTAGTCGATTCTCCAGCCTGTATTGTTGATTTTAGAAGTCTTGCTACGTTGTGCCCACCAAGTGTAGCGTTCTGGAACATCGCCATGAACATGACGGAAGGTGTCGGTAAATCCAGTTGCCAAAAGGTTGGTAAATCCAGCACGTTCCTCGTCGGTAAATCCAGGTGAACGGCGGTTGCTGGCAGGATTTGCAAGGTCGATTTCATTGTGGGCTACATTGTAGTCACCGGTCGCAAGGACTGGTTTTTCTTTGTCTAGTTCAGCCAAGTACTCCGCATATTTGACATCCCAGACTTGGCGTTCTTCCAAACGTTTGAGGCCGTCGCCAGCGTTTGGAGTGTAAACTTGGGTCACGAAAAATTCATCAAATTCTAGAGTGATGATGCGACCTTCTAAGTCCATGGTAGAAGGGGCACCGATTTCTGGAAAAGTGACAGTGGGTGTGAGTTCTTTCTTATAAAGGAACATGGTTCCAGCATAGCCTTTGCGGGCAGGTTCTTGAGAAGAACGCCACGTGTTTTCGTAGTTTGGAAAGAGTTCAGCTAAAATTTCCAAGTGTTTTTTAGTAGGACCCTTGGCAGAAAGCTTGGTTTCTTGGATAGCGATGATATCAGCATTTTCAGCGACCAAGGTTTGTAGTACTTCTTGGGACAATTTGGCACGAGTTGAGTCACTAGTTAGGGCAGCATTGAGGGAATCAATATTCCATGAGATGAGTTTCATAAAGTTACCTTTTTCATTCAGATTATAGATTTTATTATACCAAAAAAAGGTCCATTTCCCCAACGTATGGCTTGAAAAATCACTCTCTTTCGTTTATAATTAAGAATGATTTTATGAAAGGGAGTGAAAATAAATGAAATTTTACTCATATGACTATGTACTTAGCCAAATCAGTCAGCAAAATGGAATGATGATTGGCTTTGGGATTGTGCTCCTAGCTATCACAGGATTTTTTGCTTTTAAAGCCTATCGAGATAAAAAGGGGACTAAGTTTCGGGAATTGGTCATGATTTTGGCCTTGACCTTGGTGGCCATGCTTTTGGTGACAATCTCAAAATACCAGACCAATCAAGCCTCTAACAACCAATTTCAAACTTCACTTCATTTCATAGAGGTTGTTTCCAAAGACTTGGGAGTGGATAAATCAGAAGTTTATGTCAATACTTCTGCAGCCACTGATGGAGCACTTATCAAGGTAGGTTCAAATTTCTATCGTGCCATGAACGGGAGCCAACCAGACAAGTATCTTTTAGAGAAATTAGAATTGCATCAAACAGACGCTATTGAATTGGTGGAGGTAAACAAATGACACTCAATTATATGGAAATTTTAATCAAACTGGCCTTGGGTCTTTTCTCGCTTGTTTTTGTTATCAATGTGACAGGAAAGGGAAATCTGGCGCCTAACTCTGCGACAGACCAAATTCAGAACTATGTTCTCGGTGGTATTATCGGTGGGGTGATTTACAATAGTTCTATTAGCATTCTCCAGTACGCAGTGATTTTGATGATGTGGACGATTTTGGTTTTGACCCTCAAGTGGCTTAGTAACAATGTTCATTTTGTCAAACGCTTGATTGATGGTAAGCCAACTCTCCTCATCAAAAATGGTCAGATTGACCCAGAAGCCTGTCGTTCAGTTGGTTTGTCTGCAGCGGAAGTAGCCCTCAAGCTTCGTAGCCAAGGGATTTTCCAGATGAAGCAGGTCAAACGCGCTGTGCAGGAGCAAAATGGCCAACTCATCGTGGTCCAAATGGGAGATGAAAATCCTAAGTATCCAGTTGTGACTGACGGTGTGATACAAGTCGATGTTTTGGAGTCGATTGGTCGTAACGAAGAGTGGTTGCTTGATAACCTCAGCAAGCAAGGGCATGACAATGTAGCCAATATCTTTATCGCTGAGTATGACAAGGGTGCGGTCACAGTCGTAACCTATGAATAAGAAAAACCTGGGGTCTTGGCCTCAGGTTTCTATTTGCAATCAGAAAGGGATGTTATGTCCATTATTCAAAAACTTTGGTGGTTTTTCAAGTTAGAAAAACGCCGTTATTTAGTCGGGATTGTGGCTCTGGTCTTGGTTTCCGTCCTCAACCTCATTCCCCCAATGGTTATGGGGAGGGTCATTGATGCCATCACATCGGGGCAATTAACCCAGCAGGACCTCCTTCTTGCCCTATTTTACTTGCTTCTTTCAGCCTTTGGGATGTACTATCTGCGCTATGTTTGGCGTATGTATATCCTTGGGACTTCCTACCGTTTGGGACAGATTATGCGCTCTCGCTTATTTGAACATTTCACAAAAATGTCTCCAGCCTTTTATCAGACCTATCGGACGGGGGACCTTATGGCGCATGCAACCAACGATATCAATGCCTTGACTCGTCTGGCAGGGGGCGGTGTTATGTCTGCAGTTGATGCTTCTATCACGGCTTTGGTGACCTTGCTGACCATGCTCTTTAGCATTTCGTGGCAAATGACCCTAGTTGCCATTTTACCCTTACCTTTCATGGCTTATGCGACCAGTCGTCTAGGGAGAAAGACTCACAAGGCTTTTGGAGAATCACAGGCTGCCTTTTCCGAACTCAATAACAAGGTGCAGGAGTCCGTATCAGGTATTAAAGTGACCAAGTCTTTCGGGTATCAGGCGGACGAGTTGAAGTCCTTTCAGGCAGTCAATGAATTGACCTTCCAAAAGAACCTGCAAACCATGAAATACGATAGTCTCTTTGACCCTATGGTTCTCTTATTTGTTGGTTCCTCCTATGTTTTAACGCTCTTGGTAGGCTCCTTGATGGTTCAGAAAGGGCAAATTACGGTTGGTAATCTGGTCACTTTTATCAGTTATTTGGATATGCTGGTTTGGCCTCTTATGGCCATCGGCTTCCTCTTTAATATTACTCAGCGAGGGAAAGTTTCCTACCAGCGGATTGAGGAACTGTTGTCTCAGGAATCACCTGTACAAGACCCTGAGTTTCCTCTAGACAGTATTGAAAATGGGCGCTTGCAGTATGCCATTGATAGTTTTGCATTTGAAAATGAGGAAACACTGACAAATGTTCACTTTAGTTTGGAAAAAGGGCAAACATTGGGATTAGTTGGTCAGACAGGCTCTGGGAAAACGTCCTTGATTAAACTCCTCTTGCGTGAATACGATGTGGATAAGGGAGCCATTTATCTGAATGGCCACGATATTCGTGACTATCGTCTGACAGACCTTCGCAGTCTCATGGGCTATGTCCCTCAGGACCAGTTTCTCTTTGCGACTTCAATCTTAGACAATATTCGCTTTGGCAATCCTAAACTGCCTCTTTCAGCGGTCGAGGAAGCGACCAAGCTAGCACAAGTTTACCAAGACATTGTAGTCATGCCTCAGGGATTTGATACGTTGATTGGTGAAAAGGGAGTCAGTCTTTCTGGAGGTCAAAAGCAGCGTCTGGCCATGAGTAGGGCGATGATTTTAGACCCTGATATCTTGATTTTGGATGATTCTTTGTCGGCCGTGGATGCCAAGACGGAGTATGCGATTATCGACAATCTCAAGGAGACACGAAAGGACAAGACAACCATTATCACAGCTCATCGCCTCAGTGCAGTTGTCCATGCAGATTTGATTTTAGTCCTGCAAAATGGACAGATTATCGAACGAGGCACACACGAAGACCTGTTAGCTTTGGATGGCTGGTATGCCCAAACCTACCAGTCTCAGCAGCTGGAAATGAAAGGAGAAGAAGATGCAGAATAAACAAGAACAATGGGCTGTATTGAAGCGATTGATGTCTTATCTCAAGCCCTATGGACTCCTGACCTTTTTGGCACTCAGTTTTCTCCTAGCGACGACGGTCATTAAAAGTGTCATTCCCCTTGTGGCTTCCCACTTTATCGACCAGTATCTGAGTAATCTCAACCAACTCGCTGTGACCGTTTTGCTGGCCTACTATGGTCTCTATATATTACAAACTCTGGTCCAGTATGTCGGCAATCTTCTCTTTGCGCGGGTGTCCTACAGTATTGTTAGGGATATTCGTCGGGATGCCTTTGCCAATATGGAGAAATTGGGCATGTCTTACTTTGACAAGACGCCAGCAGGCTCGATTGTCTCTCGTTTGACAAATGATACTGAGACCATCAGTGATATGTTTTCGGGGATTCTATCCAGCTTTATATCAGCAGTTTTTATCTTTCTGACAACTCTTTATACCATGTTGGTGTTGGATTTTCGTTTGACTGCTTTAGTCTTGCTCTTTCTCCCCTTGATCTTCCTTTTGGTCAATCTCTATCGGAAAAAATCAGTGAAAATCATTGAGAAAACCAGAAGTCTCTTGTCAGATATCAATAGCAAGCTGGCTGAAAACATCGAGGGAATCAGAATAATCCAGGCCTTTAATCAAGAGAAGCGCCTGCAGGCAGAATTTGATGAAATTAACCAAGAACACTTGGTCTATGCCAACCGTTCTGTAGCCTTGGATGCCCTCTTTTTGCGCCCTGCCATGAGTTTGCTGAAACTTCTAGGTTATGCTGTCTTGATGGCCTATTTTGGCTATCGTGGACTTTATCTGGGAATAACGGCAGGAACCATGTATGCCTTTATCCAGTATGTCAATCGCCTTTTTGACCCTTTGATTGAAGTAACGCAAAACTTTTCAACCCTGCAAACGTCTATGGTTTCTGCAGGCCGTGTCTTTGCTCTGATCGACGAGAGGACCTATGAGCCCCTTCAAGAAGATGGGCAGGATAAAGTCAAAGAAGGCAATATTCGATTTGAACATGTGTGTTTTTCTTATGATGGGAAACACCCGATTCTGGATGACATTTCTTTTTCTGTTAACAAGGGTGAAACCATTGCTTTTGTGGGTCATACAGGTTCAGGGAAATCGTCTATTATCAATGTCCTCATGCGCTTTTATGAATTCCAGTCAGGGAGAGTTCTCTTGGATGATGTGGATATCAGGGACTACAGTCAGGAAGAACTGAGAAAAAATATCGGACTGGTCTTGCAGGAACCCTTCCTCTATCATGGAGCCATCAAGTCCAATATCGCCATGTACCAAGATCTTAGTGATGAAGAGGTTCAGGCTGCAGCTAGCTTCGTGGATGCAGATTCCTTTATTCAAGACCTTCCTCAGGGTTACGACTCACCTGTTTCTGAGCGTGGCTCCAGTTTTTCAACAGGTCAGCGTCAGCTTCTTGCCTTTGCCAGAACAGTCGCCAGTCAGCCTAAAATCTTGATTTTGGATGAAGCGACAGCCAATATTGACTCTGAAACAGAAAGTTTGGTTCAAGCTTCTCTGGCTAAGATGAGACAGGGGCGGACAACCATTGCCATCGCCCACCGTCTTTCTACCATCCAAGACGCCAACTGCATCTATGTTTTGGACAAGGGGCGCATTATCGAAAGTGGCACTCATGAGGAACTCTTGGCCTTGGGAGGAACCTATCACAAGATGTATAGCTTGCAAGCAGGGGCCATGTCCTAATACTCTTTGAAAATCTCTTCAAACTAGGTCAGCTTTATCTACAACTTCAAAGCTGTGTTTTGAGCCGCCTGCGGCTAGCTTCCTAGTTTACTCTTTGATTTTCATTGAGTGTAAGAAGGAAATCCTTCTAATTACATATTTCTTTCACCGCCTTTTCCATTTTGTGGTATAATGAAAAATGTTGACAAATAGTATAATAAAAACAAAGGAGAAACAGCATGCTGAAATGGGAAGACTTGCCCGTGGAAATGAAATCAAGCGAGGTTGAGTCTTACTACCAGCTTGTCTCTAAAAGGAAGGGTTCGCTGATTTTCAAGCGTTGTTTGGATTGGCTTCTGGCCTTGGCTGTACTGGTTCTGACCTCTCCAATCTTTCTCATTTTGAGCATTTGGATCAAGTTGGATAGCAAGGGGCCAGTGATTTACAAGCAAGAGCGCGTGACCCAGTATAACCGTCCTTTCAAGATTTGGAAGTTCCGTACCATGGTAACGGACGCGGACAAAAAAGGAAGTCTGGTGACTTCTGCTAACGATAGCCGCATTACCAAGGTTGGGAATTTCATCCGTCGTGTGCGTTTGGATGAACTGCCTCAGCTGGTCAATGTCCTTAAAGGTGAGATGTCCTTTGTAGGGACGCGTCCTGAAGTGCCACGCTACACAGAGCAGTATAGCCCTGAAATGATGGCAACCTTGCTTTTGCCAGCAGGGATTACCTCTCCAGCCAGCATCAACTACAAGGATGAGGACACTATCATCAGTCAAATGACTGAAAAAGGCCTGTCAGTTGACCAAGCCTATGTAGAGCATGTTCTTCCTGAAAAGATGCGCTATAACCTTGCCTATCTCCGAGAATTTAGTTTCCTTGGAGACATCAAAATCATGTTTCAAACCGTGTTTGAAGTGCTAAAATAAAGTAGTCATGAGAAAATGAGTACAGATAAAAGGAGCAAATCAATGCCAAATTACAATATTCCATTTTCACCACCCGATATTACGGAAGCAGAAATTGCTGAAGTAGCGGATACCCTTCGTTCTGGTTGGATCACAACAGGTCCTAAGACAAAAGAACTGGAGCGTCGCTTGTCTCAATACACACAGACACCTAAGACTGTCTGTCTCAACTCTGCGACAGCCGCTCTGGAGTTGATTTTGCGTGTGCTTGAAGTGGGACCTGGTGATGAAGTCATCGTTCCAGCCATGACCTATACAGCTTCATGTAGTGTCATCACGCACGTAGGAGCAACCCCTGTCATGGTGGATATCCAAGCAGATACGTTTGAAATGGACTATGACTTGCTTGAGCAAGCCATTACTGAAAAGACTAAGGTGATTATTCCGGTTGAGCTTGCGGGGATTGTTTGCGACTATGACCGTTTGTTCCAAGTAGTGGAGAAGAAACGTGACCTCTTTACTGCTTCAAGCAAGTGGCAAAAAGCATTTAACCGTATCGTGATTGTCTCTGATAGTGCCCATGCTTTGGGATCTACTTATAAAGGACAACCAGCTGGTTCTATCGCTGACTTTACTTCCTTCTCTTTCCACGCCGTTAAGAACTTTACAACGGCAGAAGGTGGAAGTGCCACTTGGAAAGCCAATCCAGCGATTGATGACGAAGAGATGTACAAGGAATTCCAAATCCTTTCCCTTCACGGGCAAACTAAGGATGCTCTTGCCAAGATGCAACTGGGTTCTTGGGAATACGATATCGTAACGCCAGCCTACAAGTGCAATATGACCGATATCATGGCGTCACTTGGTTTGGTACAATTGGACCGTTATCCAAGTTTGTTGCAACGCCGTAAGGACATTGTGGACCGCTATGATCGTGGTTTTGCAGGTTCTCGTATCCATCCATTGGCACACAAGACTGATACTGTAGAATCTTCACGCCACCTCTACATCACCCATGTAGAAGGAGCAAGCTTAGAAGAACGTAATCTCATCATCCAAGAATTGGCCAAAGCAGGAATTGCAAGTAATGTCCACTACAAACCGCTTCCGCTCTTGACAGCCTATAAGAATCTTGATTTTGATATGGCAGATTATCCAAGAGCCTATGCCTTCTTTGAAAATGAAATTACGCTCCCTCTTCACACTAAATTAAGCGATGAAGAAGTGGACTATATCATTGAGACTTTCAAAACAGTTTCTGAAAAAGTGCTAACTTTATTAAAAAAATCGTAAAAAAGTCTTGACAAAGAAAAAGCAAAGTATTAAAATAAGTTCAACAAATCAGAAAAGTAACTATTTTTGGTCTTCAGGGAGCCTGTGGTCATTGTGAACAGGTGGTTGGAAGTAGTGAAAGTGGGCTGATTTTAAAAATGAATTTGAAACAATGAAAATTCGGTGCGCACACCTTACAGTGCAACTTGTTGTTAGACAAGGCAGAGATATAAAGGGGAATAGTCCCTTTATAATTGAGGTGGCACCGCGTTACCAACGCCCTCACATGGAAGTATATTCTGTGTGTGGGCTTTTTTTATCCGTCGTTTTGTTTATCTTTTATTAGGGCGTTAAGTCGCTTTGATGAACTTAAGTTCTATCTGCAGCTCCTTGCCTACTACTAAAAGCAAACAAAAAGCCGAATTAATATAGAAAGAGGAAAATTTTATGACAACTAAAGGTTATTTTGGACAATTTGGTGGTAGTTTTGTACCGGAGCCAATTCAGGCTTTGTTGGATGAGTTGGAAGTGACATTTGAAAAGTACAAGGATGATCCAGAATTTTTGGCAGAATTTCGCCATTACTTAAAGGACTATTCAGGTCGCGAAACACCGCTCTATTTTGCGGAAAGTTTGACAGACCACCTAGGTGGCGCTAAGATTTATCTCAAGCGCGAAGACCTTAACCACCTTGGTTCTCACAAGCTCAACAATGTTTTAGGACAAATTCTTTTGGCCCAACGTATGGGCAAAAAACGAGTAATCGCAGAAACAGGAGCTGGTCAGCACGGGGTTGCGACAGCAGCGGCTGCAGCCAAGTTTGGTATGGCCTGTGATGTCTACATGGGAGCAGAGGATGTGGAACGTCAACGTCTCAATGTTTTCCGTATGGAGATGATGGGAGCAACTGTTCATGCAGTTGAAACAGGGACTCGTACCCTCAAAGATGCTGTTGATGCAGCCTTTGGAGCATGGATGAATGACTTGGAAGCCTTCTATGTTCTGGGATCTGCTGTGGGACCTCACCCATATCCAACCATTGTTCATGAGTTCCAAAAGGTCATCAGTGAAGAATCTCGCCGTCAAATCTTAGAAAAAGAAGGACGCTTACCAGACTACGTTATTGCTTGTGTAGGTGGTGGTTCCAATGCCATCGGTGCTTTTTCTCAGTATGTGGCTGATGAAGAAGTTAAATTGGTTGGGGTTGAAGCTGCTGGTCACGGACTTGATACAGACAAGCACGCAGCTACTATGACAAAAGGTAGTATCGGAATTGTCGACGGCATGAAGACTTATGCAGTCTTTAAGGAAGATGGAGAGCTAGCTCCAGTTTACTCTATCTCAGCTGGATTGGACTATCCAGGGGTTGGCCCAGAACACGCCTACTTTAAAGATTCAGGTCGCGTGGAATATGTCGCTGCGACGGATGAAGAAGCTGTTCAGGCTCTCCTCCTTCTCAGCAAGACTGAAGGAATTATCCCAGCGATTGAAAGTTCGCACGCTATCGCAGAAGCAGTTAAACGTGCACCGAAACTAAGTAAAGACGACATTATCATCATCAATGTCTCTGGTCGTGGAGACAAGGACGTAGCTGCGATTGCAGACTACCTAGAAGCTAAAAAATAAAAGATGGAAAAATTACAGTCCGTTCTCTCACAGAGAGCTTGTGGTTGCTGAAAACAAGCAGAGAAAGCTGTAAGGTTGGGTCCATTTGAAACAAGAGAAAAAAACATAATTCTCAAGGGAGTGCCCTTTATCGCACAGCCTGTTACAGGAGGTATCTGAGACAGGAATGAGAGATAGGAGAAGTCCTATAATTGAGGTGGCACCGCGAATTTCGTCCTCACGCAAGTTGTTTTGCGTGGGGATTTTTCATACAGTCGCCATGGACTAGAAGTAGAACTGAAAGGGAAATTACAATGGAACGAATCATTCATGGAGATGTCTTATCACCAATCTTGGCTTATATGCGCCTAAAGGGGCAACACAAGGTTATCTTAGAGAGTATTCCGAGAGACAAGGAAACAGCTCGTTTTTCGATCCTAGCTTATAATCCTGTTTTTGAGATTAAGTTTGAAAATGGAGTTCTTTATCAAAATGGGCAAGTGATTGATCGGGATCCCTTGGATTTCCTTTATGAAGTGACTCATAAGAGCCAGCACCATTCAGATCTACCTTTTGGTGGTGGGGCAATTGGTTTTGTTGGTTACGATATGATTTCGCTTTATGAAGAAATTGGTCAAATCCCTCAAGATACAATTGGAACGCCAGACATGCATTTCTTCGTCTATGAGAGTTACATGGTCTTTGACCACAAGAAGGAAAAAATCCATGTCATCGAGGATACTCTCTATAGTGAGCGTAGTCAAGAAGACTTGGAAAAAGCCTTAAAGCAAGTGCTTGAGGAATTACGCATACCTGCTTCAGATGAATTTGAAGACTTGGATCTATCTCCGTTAGACTTCAAACCCCATATTGCTCCTCAGAAGTTTGAGGAAATGGTGGAAACAGCTCGTGACTTGATTTGTAATGGCGATATGTTCCAATGTGTACTTAGTCAACGCTTCTCAGCAGAAGTTACTGGAAATCCATTTGACTTCTACAGAAATCTCCGCGTGACCAATCCTTCGAATTACCTCTATTTCTATGATTTTGGGGATTATCAAATCATCGGTGCTAGTCCAGAAAGTTTGGTTTCTGTCAAAAATGGCATCGTGACAACCAATCCGATTGCAGGGACGCGACCAAGAGGAGCAACGGATGAAGAGGACAAGGCTTTGGCGACAGACCTGCTTTCTGATGAGAAGGAAACAGCAGAGCATCGGATGTTAGTAGACTTGGGACGTAACGATATTGGCCGCATCTCTGAAACGGCAAGTGTCCAAGTTACCAAGTATATGGAAGTGGAGCTCTTCCGCTACGTCATGCATTTAACCAGTGTGGTCAAGGGGCGTTTGCTTCCAGAACTCACCGCCATGGATGCCTTGAAAGCAACACTTCCTGCTGGAACAGTTTCAGGAGCACCAAAGATTCGGGCCATGAGACGCATCTATGAACTGGAAACAGAAAAACGTGGCGTATACGCAGGAGCAATCGGCTACTTGTCTGCGACGGGTGATATGGATTTGGCCATCGCCATCCGAACTATGATTCTTAAAAATCAAAGAGCCTATGTGCAGGCTGGGGCAGGGATTGTCTATGACTCTATCGCCCAAAACGAATACCAAGAAACCATTAACAAAGCTAAATCTATGACTAGAATTGGAGAACTAAGACCATGATTTTATTGATTGACAACTATGATTCTTTTACCTATAACTTGGCCCAATATATTGGGAACTTTGCAGAAGTACAGGTCTTGAGAAATGATGATCCCAAGCTGTATGAAGAAGCTGAAAAAGCAGATGGTCTGGTCTTTTCTCCTGGTCCTGGTTGGCCAGTTGATGCTGGAAAGATGGAAGACATGATTCGTGACTTTGCAGGTAAGAAACCAATTCTAGGGATTTGTTTGGGCCACCAAGCCATTGCAGAAGTCTTTGGTGGTAAGTTAGGTTTGGCTCCAAAAGTCATGCATGGGAAACAGAGCAATATCAGCTTTGAAGCGCCATCTGTTTTGTATCAAGGTATTGAGGATGGCCGTGCGGTCATGCGTTATCACAGTATTTTGATTGAGGAAATGCCAGAAGACTTTGAAGTGACAGCTCGTTCGACTGATGACCAAGCCATCATGGGGATTCAACACAAAAACCTCCCGATTTATGGCTTCCAGTACCATCCAGAGAGCATTGGAACGCCAGATGGCTTGTCTTCTATTCGGAATTTTATCGAGAAGGTTGTAAAGTGAGGAAACTAGTATGAAAGAGATTATTGAAAAACTAGCAAAATTTGAAAATTTATCAGGTGTGGAAATGACGGATGTCATCGAGCGTATCGTAACTGGGCGTGTAACAGAGGCGCAGATTGCTTCTCTCCTCTTAGCTCTTAAGATGAAGGGGGAAACACCTGAAGAGCGCACAGCCATTGCCCAAGTCATGAGAGGACATGCCCAACATATTCCAACTGAGATTCATGATGCCATGGACAACTGTGGTACAGGTGGGGACAAGTCTTTCAGTTTTAATATTTCCACAACTGCAGCCTTTGTCTTGGCTGGTGGTGGTGTTCACATGGCAAAACACGGTAACCGCTCGATTTCTTCTAAATCTGGTTCTGCAGATGTCCTCGAAGCCTTGGGTATCAACCTAGACCTCAAACCAGCTGAACTAGGTAAGGTCTTTGATAAAACTGGAATAGTCTTTCTCTTCGCTAAAAATATGCACCCAGCTATGAAATATATCATGCCAGCTCGTTTGGAATTGGGAATTCCAACGATCATGAACTTGACTGGTCCCCTTATTCACCCAATGGCTTTGGAAACACAGCTTCTTGGAATTAGTCGTCCAGAACTTCTAGAAAGTACAGCTCAGGTTTTGAAAAATATGGGTCGCAAACGTGCCATTGTGGTTGCTGGGCCAGAAGGATTGGATGAAGCTGGTTTGAATGGAACAACCAAGATTGCACTTCTTGAAAATGGTGAAATCACCTTGTCAAGCTTTACTCCAGAGGATTTGGGGATGGAGCGCTACGCTATCGAAGATATCCGTGGAGGCAATGCTCAGGAAAATGCAGAAATTTTGCTCAGCGTTCTCAAGAACGAACCAAGTCCATTCTTGGAAACTACAGTTTTAAATGCTGGTCTTGGTTTCTATGCTAATGGTAAGGTAGCTAGTATCAAGGAAGGAGTTGCCTTGGCCCGTCAAGTAATTGCTAGTGGCAAGGCTCTTGAAAAACTCAGACTGTTACAGGAGTACCAAAAATGAGTCAGGAATTTTTAGCACGAATTTTGGAGCAGAAGGCGCGTGAGGTTGAGCAGATGGAGCTGGAGCAAATCCAGCCCTTGCGCCAGACCTATCGCTTGGCAGAATTTTTGAAGAATCATCAGGACCGCTTGCAGGTAATCGCTGAGGTCAAGAAAGCTAGCCCTAGTTTGGGAAATATCAATCTCGATGTGGATATTGTGCAACAGGCCCAGACTTATGAAGCGAACAGAGCAGTGATGATTTCTGTTCTGACAGATGAAGTTTTCTTTAAAGGACATTTGGATTATCTACGGGAGATTTCCAGTCAGGTACAGATTCCAACGCTCAACAAGGACTTTATTATCGATGAAAAGCAAATCATTCGCGCTCGCAATGCAGGTGCGACAGTCATCTTGCTCATTGTCGCTGCCTTATCAGAAGAACGCCTCAAGGAACTGTATGATTACGCGACAGAGCTTGGCTTGGAAGTCTTGGTGGAGACCCACAATCTAGCTGAACTAGAAGCGGCTCACAGACTTGGTGCTCAGATTATCGGGGTCAATAACCGCAACTTGACCACCTTTGAAGTTGACTTGCAGACCAGTGTAGACTTGGCTAAACATTTCAAAGATGATTGCTTGTACATTTCTGAATCGGCTATTTTCACAGGGCAGGATGCGGAACGAGTAGCACCATACTTTAACGGAATTTTGGTAGGGACAGCTCTTATGCAGGCAGAAGATGTGGCCCAGAGAATCAAGGAGTTGCAGATTGACAAAGGTTAAGATTTGTGGACTATCGACCAAAGAAGCGGTGGAAACAGCCGTATCAGCAGGAGCAGACTACATCGGTTTTGTCTTCGCACCTAGTAAAAGACAGGTGACTTTGGAAGAGGCTACTGAGCTGGCAAAGCTCATTCCTTCAGACGTAAAAAAGGTTGGAGTATTTGTTTCACCAAGTCGGGCAGAACTGCTAGAAGTCATTGACAAAGTTGGCTTGGACTTGGTACAGGTTCACGGTCAGGTGGCGGATGATTTGTTTGAGGATTTGCCTTGTACCAGCATTCAGGTTGTGCAGGTGGATGGAGAGGGACATGTACCCAATTCTCAGGCAGACTATCTACTCTTTGATGCCCCTGTGGCTGGGAGTGGCCAGACCTTTGACTGGGCTCAACTGGATACTATTGGACTAACTCAGCCTTTCTTTATCGCAGGTGGGCTTAATGAAGACAATGTAGTAAAAGCAATTCAACACTTTACTCCCTATGCAGTAGATGTATCGAGCGGAGTGGAGACAGACGGACAAAAAGATCATGAAAAGATTAGAAGATTTATAGAGAGGGTAAAGCATGGCATATCAGGAACCAAATAAAGATGGATTTTATGGAAAATTCGGCGGACGTTTTGTCCCAGAAACATTGATGACAGCAGTTTTAGAGTTGGAGAAGGCCTATCGTGAAAGTCAGGCAGACCCAAGTTTCCAAGAGGAATTAAACCAACTCTTGCGCCAGTATGTGGGGCGTGAAACTCCTCTTTACTATGCAAAAAACTTGACCCAGCATATTGGCGGAGCCAAGATTTACCTCAAGCGTGAAGACCTCAACCATACAGGGGCCCACAAGATTAACAATGCCTTAGGACAAGTTCTTCTGGCTAAACGCATGGGCAAAAAGAAAATTATCGCTGAAACAGGTGCTGGTCAGCACGGTGTAGCAACTGCAACTGCTGCAGCCCTCTTTAACATGGAATGTACTATCTACATGGGTGAGGAGGATGTTAAACGCCAAGCCCTCAATGTGTTTCGCATGGAGCTTTTAGGAGCCAAGGTTGAGGCTGTGACAGATGGTTCGCGCGTGCTCAAGGATGCGGTCAATGCAGCCCTTCGTTCATGGGTAGCTAATATCGATGATACCCACTATATCCTTGGTTCTGCCTTGGGACCTCATCCTTTCCCAGAAATTGTTCGTGATTTCCAAAGTGTCATCGGTAGAGAAGCTAAACAACAGTACCGTGACTTGACAGGTCAAGATTTGCCAGATGCCCTAGTAGCCTGTGTTGGTGGTGGTTCTAATGCTATCGGCCTCTTCCATCCATTTGTAGAAGATGAATCAGTAGCTATGTATGGGGCTGAAGCGGCTGGACTTGGTGTGGATACGGAGCACCATGCAGCTACCTTGACCAAGGGTCGTCCTGGTGTCCTTCACGGTTCCCTCATGGATGTGCTCCAAGATGCCCATGGTCAAATTCTTGAAGCCTTCTCTATCTCAGCAGGTTTGGACTATCCTGGTATCGGTCCAGAACATTCTCACTACCACGATATTAAACGTGCCAGCTATGTCCCTGTGACAGACGAGGAAGCCTTGGAAGGATTCCAACTCTTGTCTCGTGTGGAAGGGATTATCCCAGCCTTGGAATCTAGCCATGCTATCGCTTTTGCAGTGAAATTGGCCAAAGAACTTGGACCAGAAAAGTCTATGATTGTCTGCCTATCAGGTCGTGGGGACAAGGATGTGGTTCAAGTCAAGGACCGCTTGGAAGCAGATGCAGCAAAGAAGGGAGAAGCTCATGCCTAAGACACTAACAGAAAAATTAAACGCTATAAAAGCAGCTGGAAAAGGAATTTTTGTTCCCTATATCATGGCTGGAGACCATGAAAAAGGTTTGGATGGACTCGGAGAAACAATACACTTTTTAGAAGAATTGGGAGTTTCAGCTATTGAAGTGGGCATTCCCTTTTCAGATCCTGTCGCAGATGGACCTGTTATCGAAGAAGCTGGCTTGCGCAGTTTAGCCCACGGGATCTCTACCCAGGCTTTGGTTGAAACCTTGAAAACCATTGAAACAGAGGTTCCGCTGGTCATTATGACCTACTTCAACCCCCTCTTTCAGTACGGTGTGAAGAATTTTGTCAAAGATTTGGCAGATACAGCGGTTAAGGGCTTGATTATTCCAGACCTTCCTCATGAGCATGCTAACTTTGTAGAGCCATTTTTGGTAGATACAGACATTGCCTTGATACCCCTAGTTAGTTTGACGACAGGGATTGAGCGCCAGAAAGAGTTGATTGAAGGGGCAGAAGGATTTGTCTATGCTGTTGCCATCAATGGGGTGACAGGGAAATCTGGCAATTACCGTGCAGATTTGGATAAGCACTTAGCACAATTGCATCAAGTGGCTGACATCCCAGTCTTGACAGGATTTGGGGTATCTAGTCAAGCTGATGTAGAACGCTTTAATGCGGTGTCAGATGGCGTTATCGTCGGCTCGAAAATTGTAAAAGCTCTCCACGAGGGAGAGCCGATTCAGGACTTTATCAAACAAGCAGTAGCTTACCAAAAATAATCACACAAGCAGCAAGTAAGAGGAAAGGCACGAAAGGAAGTCTTTCCTTTTTCTTTTTCAGGAGAAAGGCTAGAATTCCTGTTGCAGAAGCAAACTGAATCAAGATGAGTAATTCGGTCGCACTAAAGACGAGAGAGCAGGAAGCTAAAAAGAGAAAATCCCCTGCGCCCATGCGGATATCGATAAAATGAGCCAAAATTCCAAGAGCAAGGAAGAAGACCATGACTAGATTCCAACCAGAGGAAGTCATGAGGATTAGGTGGAAAGTCATCCAGACCAGTAAGGGATATTCCTGATGGTGAAAGTCGTAGATGCCCAAGGTCAAACCAGTAGTTATCAGAATGACTTGACCCAAAGAAAGAAATCCCCAATACCAAGATAGAAAGAGGAGTCCTAAGCTTAGTTCAAAGAGGGCATACCAGACAGGATAGCGAACCTTGCAGTAGCGACAGCGAAAGCGATTAAAGACCTGCGAGAGAATCGGAATCAAGTCTAAGGGACGCAAGCGAGTCTGACAGGAATCGCAGTGACTAGCAGGTTGGATAATGGATTGCTCTGGAAAACGGTCAATGACCAAACCAAGAAAGGAAGCGAGAATGCTCCCGACAAGAAAAAAATAAAAATCAATCATACTTATCTATTCGTAAAAAATGGGAGAAGTAGTATAATGGAGAAACATAGATAAGATGGTGAGGTCAAGATGACAATTCGTTTTGAAGAAAAGTTAAGCGTAGAAAATGCTCAGTTTGTATGCCAATGGTCCAACTCCCTAGGCAAATCCTTTCAAGAACAATGGATGGGAACAATGATTCCTTTTCCCTTGACAATTCAAGTCTTTCAAGATTTGGAAGGAATCTTTTCAATCTTTGAAGGACAAGAGTTTGTCGGGCTTATCCAGAAAATCAGGCAAGAATACAGTAATCTTCATATTGGAAGATTTTTTATCAACCCCCAGAAACAGGGGCAAGGCTTAGGTAGCCAGGTTTTAAGGAAATTTGTTAGTTTGGCCTTTGAAAATGAAGACATAGATACTATTTCTCTAAATGTCTACGAGGCAAATCAACCAGCTTATAATCTTTACCAAAAAGAAGGATTTGAAATCGTTCAAATGGTTGAAGAACCTGTACGAAAATACATCATGAAAAAGGGGAGATAGAAGCAAACAGCCTTGAAATCAATCTTGACTGCGATGTTGAACCTGAATCAGCCCCTCAAAAGGGACTGTATATGAATGAACGTTACCAGTGTTTAAAAACTAAAGAATATCAGGCACTTTTATCTTCCAAGGGTAGACAAATTTTCGCTAAACGTAAGATTGATATGAAATCTGTCTTTGGGCAGATAAAGGTTTGTTTGGGTTATAAGAGATGTTATCTGAGAGGTAAGCGCCAAGTGAGAATTGACATGGGATTTGTACTCATGGTCAACAACCTGCTGAAATATAATAAGAGAAAGAGGAAAAATTAAAAAGCTAGAGTTCCGCAATTGGAAATCTCTAGCTTTTTGTTTTCTGAGAATCATTTTGACTCAGACTATTTTGACTAATGTTACTAAAAAGATAAAGTAACTTTTAGCCTTATTTATTGTCGCCACTCAACATGTTTTTAACACCTTCGATAGCGCCTTCTACAGCGTCTTTGGCATCTTCAGCAACTTCTTTTACTTTAGAAACAACTTTTTCAGCTGTTCCTTCTTTTTCCATTTTTTCATCACCGATGGCTTTACCAACACCTTCTTTAATAGAACCCTTAGCTTGATTTAATTTTTCTTCTACTGACATGATAATTTCTCCTGTTATATTTATTTTATCTTAGTTTACACGAGTTTTTTCGTGAGATACTACACCAGTTGCTGCACCTTTAACAGCTTCTACACCTTCGCTAACTTTTTCTTGAACAGTTGAGAAACCAGATCCAAGACCAGATTTAGCTTTTTCGAATTGTTCTGAAGCGAATTCTCCTGTTGATTCAGCAACGTCAGATACGCGATCTTGAAGGCTTACTGAGTCTGCTTCATGTTGTTCTTTAGTTTTGATGTCGACAACGTTTACGTTGATTTCAACAACTTCCAAGTCAGTCATTTTAGCAACTTCTGAAGATACGATTTCTCTGATTTCTGAATATAAAGCTGGAACATTTTTTTGGTACTCAGCAATAATGTTTAAGTCAACTGCAACTTGTGTTTTACCAACTTCTACGTTAACACCACTTGTTACGTCATCGCTGTTAACGATTTTTTCTTTAAGATTTGAGAAGAAACCACCGTCGATTCCCAAAAGACCTGAAACGTTTTCTAGTGACAGACCAATGATTTTTTGGATAACTTTATCTTCGTAAGTAAGTTCCCCTTTGATTTCGTGAGCTACAGCAGTAGCATCTTTCTTTTCTACGTTAGTGTTAATGTTTTTTTCGTTTGACATATGAAACTCCTTTAATTAAATTAGTAATTTTTATTTTTTTATTTATCTATATAGTTTTTTTCGATATATAATCCAGCTGCAACTCCCAGTGCTCCTAAAATCAATACAAATATTGTTTTGAAGAAGCCAAAGGAGATAATCAAACAAGCGAGAAATACGCCTATGAGACCAGCGATAATTGGATATCGATATTGTTTAAGCCATTCCATTTTTACTTCCTTACTTCACACGACTAACAGTCTTTTTGTTTTGAGGTTTTGGTTTAGGCTGGTAGTCTTTTACTAGAACTTCTAGTTTAACCTGACGCTCAATACCAAAAAACTGCTTCAATCCATTAGTTATTTCATTTTGAATTAGTTGGCATCTGTCAGCGATGTTGTCCGAAGGAAGAATTTTCCCTTCTACATGAACGAAACATTTATTTTTTCGTAAATTTACATGAACAGTTGGGTCCTTGATCAATCCATGATCACTCACCAAACTTCTAACAAAACCTTCGATTGCAGAATTCTTTAATTTTAATGTATCGTTTTTAGTTTCAAGTTGAATTTCCAAATAACGTTTAGGATAAAACAACACAACTAACATCGATAACAAAACTAAAGTTGATAGAGCCACTATCCCCCAGAATATATATCTAGAGAGATAAAATTCAACGAAATGATTCTGTCTCCAGCTAAATAGCTGAATGCCTAGATCACTAACTTGATGATAATCTATCAAAACAGGAAGGAAAATTGTCAAGATTAAAATACAGAAAATAATGAAACATATTTTCTTTGCTTTTGACATATACAATCCTTTCGATTTAACATTTAAACTATTTTTACCCGTCTAATCTATTTAAAAATAGTTTATTACTACAAGTAATTATTTTTTACCTGTAAAGAATGATACTACAGTAACAACAATTGCTGCTCCTGCAATAGATGGGATCAAAGCCATTCCAACGATGGATGGGCCTCAACTACCTAAAAGGGATTGTCCTACAGATGACCCGACTAAACCAGCGAATACATTTGCGACGATTCCCATAGAACTACCTTTTTTAGTGATTCTACCTGCTACAAGTCCAATAAGACCTCCAGCAATGATTGACCACAATATTGCTTACCCTCCTTTTTTATTTTAATATCAAAAAATAAATCAATTCCTTTGATTATTGCTATTGTATAATTTTAATATAAAATAATCAATTATTTTGATTATTGCTATTGTATAATTTTAATATAAAATAATCAATTATTTTGATTATTATATAATTTTAATATAAAAAAATCAAATTCTTTGATTGTTGCTATTATATAATTTTTAAAATTAAAAATATAATCTTTCGACTTGAATTTGATTCTGTATTCACGCCCTCAATAGACGGTAAAATAAGAAAATTGTTTATATATTGTCTCTGTAGTGTTATTATACGAAATAAAAGATTTAGGAAAAGTCGTTACAGCATGTTCTACCTATTCTTTGTGGTATAATTGCAAGAGGTTTAATCCGATAATTTATAAAGAGAGAAAGACATTCATGAGAGATTTATTATCTAAAAAAGTCATAGGCAATTAGAATTATTAGAATTATTATTTGAACATAAACGATGGTTTCATCGTTCTGAACTAGCAGAGTTACTAAATTGTACAGAACATGCAGTCAAAGATGATCTATCCCATGTTAAATCTGTTTTTCCTGACTTGATTTTTCATTCTTCGACTAATGGTATACGCATTATTAATACCGATGATAGTGATATTGAAATGGTTTACCATCATTTCTTTAAGCATTCAACTCATTTTCGATTTTAGAATTTATCTTCTTTAATGAAGGTTGTCAAGCTGAAAGTATTTGTAAAGAATTCTATATCAGTTCATCTTCGCTCTATCGTATTATTAGCCAAATCAATAAAGTGATTAAAAGGCAATTTCCATTTGAAATCAGTCTGACTCCTGTTCAAATCATTGGAAATGAGAGAGACATTCGTTACTTTTTTGCACAATATTTTTCAGAAAAATATTATTTCCTAGAATGGCCATTTGAAAATTTTTCATCAGAGCCCCTATCTCAATTGTTAGAATTGGTTTATAAGGAAACAAGCTTTCCAATGAATTTGTCAACGCATAGAATGCTAAAGCTGCTCCTGGTTATTAATTTATATCGAATAAAGTTTGGTCATTTTATGGAAATAGAGAAAGATTCTTTTAACGACCAAAGTTTGGATTTTTTAATGCAGGCAGAAGGAATAGAGGGTGCTGCTCAGAGTTTTGAATCAGAATACAATATCTCTTTAGATGAGGAAGTTGTTTGCCAATTATTTGTGTCTTACTTTCAAAAAATGTTTTTCATAGATGAAAGTTTCTTTATGAAATGCGTAAAAAAGGATAGTTATGTTGAAAAATCTTACCATCTATTGAGTGATTTTATTGATCAGATTTCAGTCAAGTATCAGATTGAGATTGAGAATAAGGATAATCTGATTTGGCATCTGCATAATACCGCACATCTGTATCGTCAAGAGTTGTCCACTGAGTTTATTTTATTTGATCAAAAAGGGAATACAATCAGGAATTTTCAAAATATTTTTCCTAAATTTGTTTCAGATGTAAAAAAAGAGCTTTCTCATTATTTAGAGACTCTTGAGGTTTGTTCTAGTTCAATGATGGTAAATCATATATCTTATACCTTCATCACTCATACCAAACATTTGGTGCTTAATTTACTACAAAATCAGCCAAAGCTGAAGGTTCTGGTTATGAGCAATTTTGATCAGTATCATGCCAAATCCGTTGCAGAGACACTTTCTTATTATTGCAGCAACAATTTTGAACTTGAAGTTTGGACTGAATTAGAATTATCAAAGGAATCTTTAGAAGAATCGCCTTATGATATCATCATTTCTAATTTTATTATTCCTCCGATTGAAAATAAGAGACTGATCTATTCAAATAATATAAACACGGTCTCACTCATATCTTTGTTAAATGCCATGATGTTTATTCGATTAGATTAGTAACCTAAAATAAAAAATGCTATTTCGCGTTTTGAACTGTACCTCAAAAGTTAGACAGAAAAAATCTAATTTTTGGGGTGTTTTTATTAAGAAAAGACCTTCAGTCATTTAAGTAAAATGTACATCTAGAGTCATAGTCCTCTAAAACTCTTGCTTTTTTTGTAGAAGATACGAAAAAAACCTTGATTCCAAGGCTTTTCCTGTTGTATGTAGATGCCCCCTACATGGATTTGTAAGAACTTTTCATATTGAAAATAAACAAAAATGTTGAAATATAGCTGATTTTAGGGAAATACTTTTAGGTGTTTTCAATGTCAGGATTTAAAAATGGGGCAAAAGTGGGGCAAAAACGAATGACTCGTATTTGGTTTGAAAACCTATAATACCTAATGATTATGCTATTCTAGATATATAGTTTTGTTATAAATAAATGTCAGTGCGAGATCAAATTGGAGGATAAAATGGAAAAACAAATTAATGAAAAAAAAGCCTTGGTTCCCAAAGCTTTTTAATCTTATAAACTCATTAAAACAACTCCCAGTAAGGTGTGGAATGTTTTTTAGTCTGTGTCATATAAAAATAAATAGAATGAATAGCTATAGCTAGAGCTAAAATGGTTGTAATACTTACTACTATTATAGGATTAGAAGCAAAGATTAAAGAGAGAATCAAGGCAGCCAGATAGAGTGTAGCTTGGACACAGTAGTAACTTTTCGAATAGCGAAGATAGTGTTTGTTATAGGGCCCATTTACTAGGACAGCAGCTTGAAAGAGGCCAAATCCGATATAAGAGAAGCTGGTTGCAAAGAGAAGATTAGCTTCAGGATTCAGAAGAAAACTCATCGAAACGGTCATCATAATAAGTCCAATGAAAATAGGATAGTGACTGTAAATTAGAAATAGTCCCTTTTGATTAGATTCTTCATCAATAGCATGGTCGAATTGACCAAAATAAAACAAGAACAGAGAAAGCATAATAATGAAATAAAGAACCGAATAAATCGAGAAATTCTCGATTGTAAAGAAGTTAGCTAGCTCCATAATCATCTCTCCAAACGTAATAATGACAAGAAGGGAGATGCGCTCGATTAAATGGGGGAGATTTACCTGGTAATGCTTATCTTTACTAAGCAAGATAATTGGCATAATAAATGTTAGCAGAATACTAGCAAATAAGACAGAGACTCCAACGTAAATAGGAAGAAGAGCTACTAGGTAGACTCCTAAACTTCCTAGACCGGTTATCCATAGAAAACCTTTGATACTTTCCCGATGAACATCATCGGTTGATTTTCTAAAAAATTCAACCAAATATTGAAAAAATAAGGTAAGGGTTAATGTACCAATAGCCCAACAGAGATAATGAAAATATTGTTGCCAATCAGGTCCAATCATATTGGCTATAAAGAGTAAAAGTCCCATTTTGATAAACATGATTACTATGTTAAATAAAGAGTTCTTTCCATAGCGATTGGTATAATCGGTTTGAATCATCCAGGAATCGATGAGAACCAAAGTAGCAATGAAAAAATCAAGGAAAGAATTCCAAGTCAAAATACCGTTATGAAGATGGTCAATTAAAGTAGTTACTTTTGAAATTGCAAAAACAAAAACTAAGTCATAAAAAAGTTCTGAAAATTCTACACGTTTATGTTTAATAAGAGTTGTCATCTTAAGACCTTTCTATTTTAGAAGTACAATTTATTATAACAGAAAATGGTAATAAAAAAAAAAGGAGATGCTTAAATAACTTCATGTGACGCGAATGAACTGCGCCACAAAAGTTAGGTTTTTTCTGTCTAACTTTTGGGGTGCAGTTCAGAAGGGGTGTTTTTTCTATCGTTTTTTAGTGCTAAGACTACACAAAAAAGCCTTGATTCCAAGGCTTTTTCCTGTTGTATTTAGATGCCCCCTACAGGGATTTGGAAAGGACTTTCATATTGAGAGCAATTAAAAATATTGAAATATAAGTGATTTTAGGTATTTTCAATGTCATGATTTAAAAATGGGACAAAAGTGGGGCAAAAACCATACAGATTCTAAACTGTATGGTTCTTTTTTTATCTAACCAAGAAAGGTTAAAACTTATTAAAACAAATGCAATCAACTGTTGAAAACTTTTTAGTCCGTGTAATATAAAAACAAGTAAAAAGTTGAACTATAGGGAATATTGTGTCATAATAGGTAATAGATGAATAATTAATAGATTGGAAATAATGCTTTCTTACCTTAACAAGTTGAATTGGTTATACATTTTTTCGTCGCAATTGTGTCTATCTCTCGAGTTTAGCTAGTTTTTATAAGCTCTGGTTTCTAATCAATATAACAAATTTTAGAAGTGCATAAGACAAGATGGTGACATTACTACAGTCATTTCTAGTCACCATATGTTGCTGGCACAGGCTGTTTGTAGTGTTGGCTATTTACTAGTCAGTTTAATCGGAGTGTTTAATTTTTATTGTTGAAAGGTTTTTATATGGCGAAAATTCTATCTTTAGGTCTGACAGGTAAGAAATTACTTGCTCAGGGGTTCTTGTTTGTTCTGCTAGGTCTCATCTTGATGGTCACGGGGACTTGGTTGCCAGTAACGGTTATTCGACTGGTTCTGTTTTTAGCTTGGATAGCAACGGTCTTAGATTTAGTATTACGTATTTTAAAAAAAAGTCAGTCAACGGACACCTTGGGAGTTGCGCTGGTTAAATTGTTAGTGCTGGGATATTTGCTAGGCTCGAATCTTGCGACGGATGTGCCGATTTATATTTTGGCTCTTGTGATTGGAGTTTATCAGATTTTTCATGCTACTATCAACCTTGTCACCTATGTTCTCTACCGCAAAAACAAAATTCGACCTCGTTTTCGTCTCTTACTAGATGGACTCGTACTAGTTTTTCTTGGTGGGACTAGTCTTTTGTCCTCTACAGGAAATTCTGTTTTTCAACTCTTTGTATTAGGGGCTTATTTTTTCCTTTATGGTGTGTCCAATATCCGTGACGGTTTCTTGTTTGAGGAGGAAATTGGGAAAAACCATCTCAAACGTCGTGTAAGAATTAGCTTACCTATTGTCCTAGCCGCTCTCATCCCTGCAAGTACTTTAGCAAAAATCAATAAATTCATGCAGGAAAATGCTGATGAGAGAGAGGATATCCATCTTGGAATGGTGAAGTCTGGTAAGACAGCGGAGCTTGAAATTTTTATTCATACAGCTGAGACCTCTCTGTTTTCGGCAATTGGTCATGTGGATATCTGCTATCAAGGCCGTGTTATTTCTTATGGCAACTATGATCCGTCTTCTGAGACCTTATTTGGCATGGTAGGAGATGGTGTCTTATATTTCTGTGATCGTGACAAGTACATTGACCTATGTAAACGCGAGAGTCAAAAAACGCTTTTTGGTTATGGGATAGATTTGACGCCTGAAATGGAAAAAGCAGTTCAGAAAAAGTTGGCTGAATTGAAACAACTGACGATTCCATGGGAGCCAAGTGCAGATAAAATCATGACAGGTGATGGTAAGGAAGACTACATCTACGCTTATAAAATCAGACATGAGACAGATGGGGAACTTTATAAATTTATCAAATCTAAGTTTAAATCCTACTTTGTCTTATCTACAAACTGTGTGCTCTTGGCTGATACCATAGTCGGTCAGGCTGGCACCGATATCCTCTCACCCAAAGGATTTATCGCTCCAGGAACTTACCAAGCCTACCTTAATCGAGAGTTTGAAAAACCAAATAGTATAGTCGTATCTAAACATGTTTATTAAGGAGAATTTATGAACTTAGTAAAAAAATACACCCCGTTAATACTTTTTATAGGGCTGGTTGCTCTTGTAATTCTGAATGCATCGAGCTTTATATCAGGAGCAATCTCTCTCTTTGATGTAATATCAACCTTGATTTATGGTGCTGTTATTGCTTTTGTGCTTAATGTTCCTATGAAAAAAATTGAACAGTACTTAGTTAAATTGAAGGTAAAGGCAGAGTTGCGTCGTCCGATTGCCATGGTACTTGTTTTCCTAGCTCTTATCTTAATCGTGATTGCTCTTTTGGTTTTGGTGCTGCCAACCCTAGCTCAGACTATTAGTCAGCTGGGAACAGTCCTTTCAACAGTCCTTACTCAACTTGGGAAATTGCTAGGCAGCTCGGAATTTGTAACCAAAGACATGTTGTCAACTATCGTATCAGGCATACAGGGACAATCTAGTTCTATTAGCCAAGCTTTGATAGGTTTTTTATCAGGTCTGACTAGTAATATCGGCAATATTTTTTCAAGTTTGATGAATGCCTTTTTGATTATAGTCTTCACCTTTTCATTTTTATCCAGTAAGGAACATTTGGCAGCGATGACGAGTCGACTTCTAAAAGTTTTTCTTCCAGAGAAGGTGGTGATAAAGTTGACTTACATTGGACAAGTAGCACTAGAGACTTATGACCAATTTTTGATGAGTCAGCTGATTGAAGCAGTTATCATAGGAGTTATGATAGCGGTTGGTTACAGCGTGTTTGGGATACCCTATGGAGTAATGACAGGTATCTTTGCAGGAGTGCTATCGTTCATTCCTTATGTAGGGCCTATGATTGCTTGTGTTGTGGGAGCGATTTTTATCTTCACAGTGAGTCCTACTCAAGCCTTACTTTCTCTTCTTCTATATCAAGTTATACAGCTGATTGAAGGAAACCTTATTTATCCTAGAGTTGTAGGTCAGTCTATTGGTTTGCCAGCTATTTTCACGCTTGCGGCTGCTAGTATCGGAGGGAATCTTTTCGGACTACTTGGAATGATATTCTTTACCCCCGTATTTGCTGTTATCTATCGATTGGTTAAGGAATTTGTCGTTGCAAAGGAAAATCAGGTAGATTAAGAAAAACTAAATTTAATAAGATATACTGAGAAGAGAGTGAGAGATTCTCTTCTCTTTTATTTTTAAATACTTTTCTACAAAAAGCTATTAGACGTTAAAAAAAGCCTTGGTTTCAAGGCTTATTTCTGTTGATTTAGATGTGCCCCCTGCAGGGCTCGAACCTGCGCCCCATAGCTTAAGAGTCTACTGCTCTACCAACTGAGCTAAGGAGGCAACAGAAAAAGCTGAGAATGTAACTTCCCAGCTATTTTAATATGCCCAAAATGGCAGCTAGATTATTTACGAAAGGCATCAAGGATATAGGTGAAACCAACAATTAAAAATGCAAAGGCAACGACATAAACGACAAAGACACTTGTAGCTACTGGATTGAACAAAATCACTAGACCTAGTAAAAATGCAAGCAACGCTATCCACATGATATGGTTGCCAATAATAGGGAAAATCAATCCCAGACGATTGCCTTTAAAGAAAACTATAATGGCTTCTACAATTAACCAAATTCCTAAAATAGTTGGAATGACAACTGGCAGCGTCACAAAGCCATAGGCAACGAGGTAAAGAGCTAAGAGAAGATTAACAATCCCTTGGAAAAGATGAGCTGGTGAGCGAAGCTCTTTTGGTACAGAGAAATAGCCTAAAATAGCTGCTATAGAAGAAACCAGTAAACCAAATGCAATCCACCAGCTGTAAGCAACAAGATTAGCTACTGGGTTTGTAAATAGAAAGAGTGCTAAAAGGACAAAAATAACTCCTGCAAGGAATAGCGATAAACGATTAGAAAATTTCATTTCAATACCATCCTGTTATATAGTATAGTTTGATAACAAAAATATTATACACCTTTTTAGAGGAAATATCAATAAACTAAATGGAAAATTTGGAAGTTTCAGTCTGATTCATGAAAAGAAAATCAGTTTTTATTATTTTGAAAATAAAAAGAGAAGATAGAATTTGTCTTCTCTACATGAAAATATTGTATGGCATCAAAGCAAAAGTAACTGGCTTTACACTATTTGTTAAGATGTAATTTGATTCAAAAAGAAAAGATAGATTTAAAAGTGGGGCAAATGATGAGGCAAATCAGTTATAGATAAGCAAAAAAGCCTTGTAAATCAAGGCTTTTTCCTGTTGTATTTAGATGCCCCCTACAGGGATCGAACCTGTGACCCACGGATTAAGAGTCCGCTGCTCTGCCAGCTGAGCTAAGGAGGCAAAGAAAAAAGCTGTATTGGTGCCGAAACTTCACGGTTTGTATTGAACCCGCGCAATTAAGCAGGTGGGCAACTCGCTCTAACTGAAGCTGTTTCCGTGTGAGACGGCCTACATGCTGTTAGAAGACTTTTGTTTCCCTAATAATACAAAAAATAGTCGGTCAACACTTAAGTGTGAAGTCGTACACCACAGCGTTTCTATGTTTATATGATACCACTTTTTCAAAAAAAATCAAGAGGAAAGTGCAATTTTTTGAAAAGGATTTCAGATTTTTCGCAAACGGTCGATAGCTTCCTTTCTTTGAGACAAAGCCCGTTCATATTTACCAGTATCTTCTGCTTGGAAATAGTGATGATTACGAATTTTTTCTGGCAGATAGTCTTGCTTGACCCAATTTCCAGGATAGTTGTGTGGATAGAGATAGTCTTGGGCATTCCCCAGTTCCTTGCTTCCGCTGTAGTGCCCATCACGCAGGTGTCGCGGAATAGGCAAGTGCCCTGATGTTTTGAGGTCGGCAAGTGCCTTATCCATAGCTACATAGGCTGAGTTGGATTTTGGAGAAAGGGCCAAATCAATGACGACATTGGCAATGAGAATGCGGGCTTCTGGGAAACCAATCCTTTGGGCAGCATCCAGAGCAGTCACGGTATGAATCTGGGCTTCAGGATTGGCCAAACCGATATCTTCATAGGCGATAACGGTCAAGCGACGCGCGAGACTTGGCAAATCACCAGCCTCAATCAAGCGGGCAGCATAGTGAAGACTGGCATCAACATCTGAGCCACGGATAGACTTTTGCAGGGCAGATAGAACATCATAGTGACCGTCTCCATCCTTGTCCATTGTAATGTAGCTCCGCTGCAGGCTATTTTCCATGATGTCTAGAGTGATATGGCGGATGCCCTTGTCATTTTCGGGAGTAGAGAGAACGGCCAAGTCTAGTGAGTTAAAGGCAGAACGAAGGTCTCCGTTTGTGGAAGTTGCGATGAAATCCAGCGCATCCTCATCTAGTTCTACTGGAAAATCAAAACCACGCTCAGAGTTACTTAGAGCTATCTGCAGGGCCTCCTTGACGTCTTGGTTAGACAGAGGTTCCAACTCAAAAATCTGAACACGGCTACGAATGGCAGGAGTGACAGAGAAGAAAGGATTTTCAGTTGTAGCCCCAATCATGATAACTAGTCCACTTTCTAAGAGTGGCAAAAGAAAGTCTTGCTTGGTTTTGTCAAGACGATGGATTTCGTCTAGTAATAGGACGAGACCACCAGAGAATTTAGCCTCTTCGGCGATTTCTTGCAGTCGTTTTTTACTATCAACTGTCGCATTGAAAGTTCGAAAGGCATACTTGGTCGTTCCTGCGATGGCAGAGGCAATACTGGTTTTGCCGATTCCCGGAGGTCCATAAAGAATCATGGAGGACAGGCGGTTGGCTTCCACCATGCGGCGGATAATTTTTCCAGGCCCGACCAGATGTTCCTGACCAATGACCTGGTCGATGGTTTTAGGGCGCATGCGAAGCGCGAGATTGTCTGGCATAGCAGTCCTTTCTAGCGTGGATTTGAGTAGAATGACTCATCTAATATATCTTACTATGTCCATTCTAGCCTATTAGTTGTGATATTTCAATGGTTTTGTAATAATCAGGGTGTAAGATAGAATCTGTTTGACTATTTAATTTAATGAGGAGAGGTATCAGCATGAGAGAATTGATTTTCCTTAAAGCTCAAAATATGATAGTTAAGCCTAAAGAAGTGGAATTGCTGATTTGAGAAATAATATTGCTAGATGTTATTGCATGAACTATAATGAAAAGAGAGGGATAAGGAATGGAAATGATGGAATTACCAAGTTAGGAAGTTTTCTTGATAAAGTATATAGTAGATATAAATTTAGATAGTAATATTTGAAAAGGAGAAAATGGAACTAGATGAATACTTCAAATTCAAAGCTACCTGAAAATAAGGCATTTATGGAATTTGACGGACTAGTTGGTTTACCAAATGGAGTGAAATCAGCACCTATGAAATACAATCTTGGAAAAATTAACAAATATTTAAACGAAACAGGAAAAGAATTTAAAGAACTGACTGTTCTGGAACTAAAACAATTTGAGAGAGTTAAATAAAGATGGGACTAGATAAAAGATTTGTGGAGAAAGCCTTTGCCAGTGGCAAAGATAGAGTTAATAGAGCGATTTTTGTAAAACCTGAAGAGCTTATTGAACTATCTGATGAAGATTTAAGTTATTTTGGGGAAGGTATTTTTTATTGCTTACCTCGTAGCAAATTTGTAGAAAGTCATAAAGATGAGATTCGAGAGAAGTACAATCTTTCTAACGAATTACCAAAGATAAACGGTATCTATTTAGGGACTTTTTTAAAAATGAGATCATGGGATAGAATCAGAAAAACAAAACCAAGCTTAAAAGAAATTATAAACATGGTTGAAAAGTGAAATAGTGGCTATCTATTAGAAGGAGTTTTTACTCCATTTAATCTTTGTTGATCATTTCAACTGTTACAATTTCATTCTCGAATAGTTTAATCCATCTATTTCCTGTTTTGATAGATATTCTTCATCATAGACTTCTTTATCATTAAAAAGACAAATCTCTTCATATGTTTTATTGTCAGTATCAGTAATTTTAACAACCTTATTGTTAAAGTTTTCAAGTTCCATAAATTTTCCTTTTTATATTATTGGAATCCCTTTTGCGTAAGCTTCTTTGGCTTCAGCTAGTGTCATTTCATTAGGGCCACCATCTATATTAGTTTCTCCTGTATTTTGCCACTGACAGACGTCACAGATATCATACACTGCTGTAACAGTACCACATACTGGACAATGGACATATTCGCTACCGTTAATAATGATTAAATTCTCTTTTCCAGTCTTATTCATTTAAGGTTACTCCCAACACTATACAAATCTATTAGCTATTTCTATACACTACTTTTTCAATATCATTGATTGTAATTGTTATGGTATCCCAGTCTTTCGGGGAATCTCCTATGTCAGCAATAAAAGTATCTTCACTTAACTTTTCGACAATTGTCGCCGTTTGACCGTTTTTTAACAACACTGTATCAAATTCTCGAATTTTTACGATTTTTCTCCTTGCGTAAGCTTCTTTAGCTTCAGCTAGAGTCATTTTATTTGGACCACCGTCTATATTTATAATACCTGTATTTTGCCAACGACAGACGTCACAGATATCATAGTCCATAACTTCAGTTCCGCAAACAGGGCAATGTATCCAGATTTCCCCGTCAATTTCCCAAGTCTTTTGTGATTCATTCATGTCGTTCTTCCTTTTATAAGCCATTTTCGCTTCAGCAAGCGTCATTTTATTAGGACCACCATCGATATTAAATGCTCCCGTATTTTGCCAATGACAAACATCGCAAATATTATAAGTTTCTACTAAAGTTCCACATACAGGGCAATGCACATGCTCCCAACCATCAATGAAAATTAAATTCTCTTTTTTAGTTTTATTCATGATAAACAACTCCTGTTATTTTGTAATACCGTCTTGAGTTAATTCTATTGATGCGATTTCAGATTCATTAAATCCAACATATGGATATTTATCTGTTCTTATTGTAATTTCATCATAGAGTTCATCTTCCGTATCAAGTTTCCCTGTAAAGCCTATTACAATGACTCTCTAAAATTTGCCCGTCAACAAAAACAATCCTAACTTCTTTCCCTAAATACTGTTCTAAATTCATTACTGATTTCCTTTCCAATATTATACTTCAAATCAAGTGATATTACTAATGAATAAAGTATGGTAAATGATGAAACAGTTTATCTGACAATGCAAGTTTCTCTTCTACCGAACGTATTGATTTAGTAGTTTTTGCTAGTCTTTTAGAAAAATCGTAATATAATTTTGGGTGATAATCATTTTTTAATGAAGAGAGGAGAAGTAATGTTAAGATTCAATCGAGCCACTTCTAGTGGGTCGAGAAAAGCAGGAACTCTGATAGTTCTGCTTATCCGTTTATATAAGACTTCCCTTAGAACCACATCTAGGGGCTTTTATGTATAAGAGAATAATAAGTATTACTCCTTTACAATACGTGTAGCACGTGTTATAATGGTGTTGTCAGGAGGTAAAAGCGCTATGCCTATGACACAAAAAGAGATGGTTAAACTCCTTACGGCTCATGGTTGGATAAAGACTAGAGGCGGTAAAGGTTCTCATATTAAAATGGAGAAGCAAGGGGAAAGACCTATCACAATCCCTCATGGTGAACTGAATAAGTACACTGAAAGAGGGATAAGAAAGCAAGCTGGGTTGTAAAATTCAGCCCCTGCTTTTTGATATGGAGGTAGTGAAATGTTAGTGACATATCCAGCTTTATTTTATTATGATGATACAGATGAGGTAAAAGCGACTTATTTTGTTCATTTTCCGGATTTTGAATACTCAGCTACACAAGGTGCGGGGATTTCTGAGGCTTTGGCTATGGGTTCGGAGTGGTTAGGCATAACTGTTGCAGATTTGATAGAGAATGATGAAGATTTGCCCCAGCCATCAGATATCAATAGCTTGTCTTTAATTGATAATGATCCTTTTAAAGATGATGAAGATTTCGTGTCAACCTATGACCTTGATAAATCTTTTATTTCTATGGTATCTGTTGATGTATTAGAATACCTAGGAAGTCAGGAACCAATTAAAAAGACCTTGACCATACCAAGATGGGCAGATAAGTTGGGACGAGAAATGGGACTTAACTTTTCTCAGACTTTGACAGATGCTATTGCAGATAAGAAAATTCAAGCCTAAGATTAAGTGTGGTATCGTGGTAATAGTCAATAAAAAAGCACGTTCAATTGTGCTAGTTACTTGTCTATTGATTTTATAGGTTTCTTAGCCCTTTTGAGGGCTTTTTATATTGATTTTTCAGGAAAAATAAAGAAATCAGACTTTTAAGAAAATCACTAATACCAAGGGTTTAAATGAGGTAATATGGTATAATTAGGACATAAAATAATTTTGTGGTAAGATGGTAGTATCTATTTTAGCATATTTCCGAGCAATCGGGGCGATTTAAGAGTCGCATAGAAAGAGGACAAAATGGCAACATACGGATTTTTAGATGTTTTAGAGGAAGAGTTGGAGAAGAATTTTCCCTTTGATTTTGAGATTAGCTGGGACAAGCGTAACCACGCAGTTGAAGTGAGTTTTCTATTGGAAGCGCAAAATGCTACAGGTGTGGAGATGGTGGATGAAGAAGGAGAGGTTTCGTCAGATGATATCCTTTTTGAAGAAGCTGTACTTTTTTACAACCATGCCAAGTCAACCGTCAATGAGGAAGACTATTTGACTGTCATCCCTTACTTGCCTAAAAAAGGTTTTTCTCGTGAATTTTTAGCTTATTTTGCTCTATTCCTTAAAGATACTGCCGAGGTTGGACTAGATGCCCTTATGGACTTTTTGGAAGACCCAGAAGCAGAAGAATTTGTCATGGAATGGAACCCAGAAGTCTTTGAAGAAGGAAAAGTAGGCTTGGAAGAGGGAGAATTTTATCCTTATCCAAGATACTAGGGATTATTGGGAGAGTTTATGAAAAAAATTGTGACGTATTTGATTCAGACAGTGTCTGTTCTTGTGATGATGCTAGCTTTTGCTTGTGGAACAATCGCATTTGCAGAGTTGGGGTATTCCGCAGTTTTAGTCTTTACTTTTGGATATGCCTTCGCTCTTCTAAGCATGTATGTAATCTTTATTCTTCATGAGCTTGGTCATGCATTTTGTGGTTATCTGACAGGCTATCGTCTGGTGGCTTTTGGATTAGGGAACTTTCTTTTAACCAAAAAGTCAGGAAGGCTTCATCTTAGTCGAACAGCAGTTATAAAAAATGTTGGTGCTCAGTATATTGGTTTAAAAGAGAATGAAAGTGATCAAAGAATCATCTTAATGCTTTCAGGTGGCTTGATAGTTCACCTTTGCTTGATATTATTGGCAACACTTTTTGGATTTTTGACAAGAAGCTGGTATTTTGCAGGCACTTGGATTTTTCTAAATTTATCTTTCTTCTTAAACAACGTTTTGCCAGTCGGAATCACCGATGGAGCAAAAATCTGGGAATTGCTACAATACCCTGAAAATACCAAATACGCCTACTTGGTATTGAGACATTCTGCTCAAACTTTGCTGGCTCCTCAAAAATATGATTTGAAAGATTTTACCATGACTGTTGATGAGGATGCGAGAGGGAGTTTCGCAGAAAGTATTGAAACTCTTCAGGGAGTGGTTTTCATATTGGATGGTCATTTAGAGGCAGCTAAAGAGCTATTTCAATCTTTACTAGAGAGAACAGAACACTCGATGTCTGAAACTCTTTGCCAACTAAACCTTCTTCAAATCGCCTTGCTAGAAGGTGATCATGAGAAAGCGGAGGAATATGCAAGTATTCGAAGCGTTAAATCCTTTTTATCTCTAAAAATGGCAGATGTGCAAATGATTCAAGCCTGGTATCAATTTAAAGTTAAGAATGATGTAGCTAAAACTCGCAAGGCTATGAAGACTGCTAGACAGAAAATGAATACTAGTCGCATGTTGAGGGACGAGAAAAGCTATTATGAGAACTGGTTAGCAGAGCTGGAACAAGAATTAGACAAAGGAGTTTGACATGGACATAGAGATTTCTGATTTCACAGGCTGTAAGATTGCTTTGTTTTGTGGGAATAAGCTTCTGACTATCTTACGCGATGATAAGGCAAGCATTCCCTGGCCCAATATGTGGGAACTGCCAGGTGGTGGACGTGAAGGTGATGAAAGCCCTTTTGGGTGCGCAGCGCGTGAAGTTTATGAAGAACTGGGAATTCATCTGACTGAGAATTGTCTGCTTTGGAGCAAGGTTTATCCAAGTATGCTCTATGAAGATCGGCACTCTGTCTTTATGGTTGGTCAGCTAAGTCAAGAACAGTTTGACAATATCACCTTTGGTGATGAAGGACAGGGCTATCAGCTCATGAATGTTGAGGAATTTCTTAGTTCCAGTCAAGTTGTACCTCAGTTGCAGGATAGAGTGAGAGATTATTTGGAGGAAGTTCGATAAATGGCAAAGCGTAGCAAAAATATCAATATGTTTCTCATGGATGGTGAAGTAACTGGAAAAATCAAATGTACTTTGTCAAATTGGACGGGAGTGATTTACAAAATACCTCGTATTCAGTTGGGAGATTTGAAGTCTCGTGATGAAATGAAACAAAGTGGTATTTATTTCTTATTTGGTCGAGATGAAGATAAACAGAAAGATGTGACCTATATTGGTCAGGCGATAACTCGGAAAAATGGTGAAGGGGTATTGTTGCGAATTCAAGAGCATACCCGCGATACTCACGCAGATTATTTTAATGACGTCATAATTCTAACAACTCAAAATAATTCTTTCGGTCCAACAGAAATTAGCTATTTGGAAAATAAATTTACTCAACTTGCTAAACAAGCTGGTCGCTATATTGTGAAAAATGGGAATGATCCAAATCCTGGTAATGTAACTGAGGAAAAGGAATCTGAACTGGACGAAATTATTGAAAATACACTAATGATTATCGGCACTTTAGGTTATCGTGTTTTTGTTCCAATGACAAAGGAAGTTAGTAAAGATTTGACTGATAATCATTCAACTTATCTTTATTTAAAGCGTAAAACTAAGAAATCTAACAAAGTAATAGAAGCAACTTGTGAACGGACAACTGAAGGTTTTGTTGTTTTAGAAGGAAGTCAAGTAGAAATAATGGATTCTCCTAACCTTCCAGCAAGTTTAAAAGAAATGCGTCAGAATTTAATAGATTCACAGGTTATTCAAGATGGAGTGTTAAAGGAAAAACAACTCTTTTCTAGTCCTTCTTATGCAGCGGCTTTTTTGCTGGGTATGCAAACGAACGGACGAACTGATTGGAAAAATCAGGATGGAAGAACTTTAAAAGAATTAGAAGAATTAATAGATTGATAAGGAAAAATTAAATGGAAACATGGCAAGAGTTAAGAGTTACAGTGAAGCGTGAGGGAGAGGAGTTGGTTTCCAATCTCTTGATTGAGCTAGGAGCACAAGGTGTTGCGATTGAAGACAGTATGGACTATGTGGGAAATGTTAACCGCTTTGGTGAGATTTTCCCAGAGGTTGAGCAACAAGAAGAAATTGTGGTGACGGCCTACTACCCTGACACGGTGGATGTGGCAGTGGTTGAGGCGGACTTACAGGCTCGCTTAGCAGAATTGACAGATTTTATGGATTTGGGAGAAGTAAAAATGGGGACGACTGCCTTGGCTGAGGAAGACTGGGCGGACAACTGGAAGAAATACTATGAGCCAGCTCGTATCACTCATGATTTGACCATCGTGCCGTCTTGGACAGACTATGAGGCGACTGCGGGAGAAAAAATTATCAAGCTAGACCCTGGTATGGCCTTTGGAACGGGAACCCACCCAACAACCAAGATGAGTCTCTTTGCCTTGGAACAGGTTCTTCGTGGTGGCGAAACGGTGCTGGATGTGGGGACTGGTTCAGGGGTTCTCTCTATTGCCAGCTCGCTACTTGGTGCCAAGGAAATCTTTGCCTACGATCTGGATGATGTAGCAGTTCGAGTTGCTCAGGAAAATATTGAACTCAACCCTGGAATGGAAAACATCCATGTAGCAGCAGGAGACTTACTTAAGGATGTTGAGATTGAGGCAGATGTCATTGTGGCTAATATCTTGGCGGATATCCTCATTCATCTGACGGATGATGCTTATCGTTTGGTCAAGGATGAAGGCTACCTCATCATGAGTGGAATTATCAAGGACAAGTGGGACATGGTGCGCGAGTCGGCTGAGTCAGCTGGATTTTTCCTTGAAACCCACATGATTCAAGGGGAATGGAATGCCTGTGTTTTCAAGAAGACCAAGGATATTTCAGGTGTGATTGGAGGCTAGGATGCAGCAGTATTTTGTCAAAGGCAGTGCTAACTCTCCTGTCACCATCGAGGACAAGGAAACCAGCAAGCATATGTTTCAGGTTATGCGCCTGAAGGAAGATGATGAGGTTACCTTAGTCTTTGATGATGGGATTAAGCGCTTGGCGCGTGTGCTAGATGTGGAAAATCGTCAGTTTGAGTTGGTCGAAGAGCTAGCTGACAATGTGGAACTGCCAGTCCAAGTGACCATCGCATCTGGCTTTCCAAAGGGAGACAAGTTGGAGTTCATCGCTCAAAAAGTAACCGAACTCGGTGCCAGCCAAATCTGGGCTTTTCCTGCCGATTGGTCCGTTGCCAAGTGGGATGGCAAGAAGTTGGGTAAAAAGGTTGAAAAACTAGAAAAAATCGCCCTTGGAGCAGCAGAACAAAGCAAGCGTAATGTTGTTCCAAGCATCAAGCTGTTTGAGCAAAAGGCAGACTTCCTAGCCCAACTTGACCAGTTTGACCGCGTCGTAGTAGCTTATGAAGAGTCGGCCAAAGAAGGAGAAGCCGCTGCGCTCTTACAAGCAGTCGCTGCTCTTGAAACAGGAGCCAAATTGCTCTTTATCTTTGGTCCAGAAGGTGGTCTGTCACCTGCGGAAATCGAGAGTTTTGAAGCTAAGGGAGCAGTCTTGGCAGGTCTTGGTCCTCGTATTTTGCGAGCAGAAACAGCACCGCTTTACGCCTTATCAGCCCTTAGTGTTTTATTAGAATTAGAGAAATAAGAGGAAGAAAATGGAACAAAAACACCGTTCAGAATTTCCAGAGAAGGAACTTTGGGATTTAACAGCCCTATACCAAGACCGTGAGGATTTCTTACGTGCGATCGAGAAGGCTCGCGAAGACATCAACCAGTTTAGCCGTGATTACAAGGGCAATCTTCACACTTTTGAGGATTTTGAAAAGGCCTTTGCGGAATTGGAACAAATCTACATTCAGATGAGCCATATTGGAAACTATGGCTTTATGCCTCAGACGACAGACTATAGCAATGACGAATTTGCTAACATTGCCCAAGCTGGGATGGAATTTGAAACAGATGCCAGCGTAGCCTTGACCTTTTTTGACGATGCCTTGGTGGCAGCGGACGAGAAAGTCTTGGACCGTTTGGGTGAATTACCTCATTTAACAGCTGCCATTCGTCAGGCAAAAATCAAAAAAGCCCACTATCTAGGGGCTGATGTGGAGAAGGCCTTGACCAATCTCGGTGAAGTTTTCTACAGTCCGCAGGACATTTATACTAAGATGCGAGCTGGGGATTTCGAAATGTCTGACTTTGAAGCTCATGGCAAGACCTACAAAAACAGCTTTGTGACCTATGAAAATTTCTACCAAAACCATGAGGATGCTGAGGTTCGTGAGAAATCTTTCCGTTCCTTCTCAGAAGGTCTTCGTAAGCACCAAAATACGGCTGCAGCGGCCTATCTAGCCCAAGTCAAGTCTGAAAAACTATTGGCAGATATGAAGGGATATGACTCAGTCTTTGACTATCTTTTAGCTGAGCAAGAAGTGGACCGTGCCATGTTTGACCGTCAGATTGACCTCATAATGAAAGATTTTGCGCCAGTTGCTCAGAGATACCTCAAGCACGTTGCTAAGGTAAACGGTCTTGAAAAGATGACCTTTGCAGACTGGAAATTAGACTTAGATAGCGCTCTAAATCCTCAAGTGACTATTGACGATGCTTATGAGTTGGTCATGAAGTCAGTAGAACCCTTGGGGCAAGAATATTGTCAGGAAGTTGCTCGTTACCAAGAAGAACGCTGGGTGGACTTTGCTGCCAATAGTGGTAAGGATTCTGGTGGCTATGCAGCGGACCCATATCGCGTGCATCCTTATGTTCTCATGAGCTGGACAGGCCGTTTGAGCGATGTCTATACCTTGATTCATGAAATCGGGCATTCTGGTCAATTCATCTTTTCAGATAATCACCAGAGCTACTTCAACGCCCACATGTCGACCTACTATGTTGAAGCACCGTCAACTTTTAATGAATTGCTCCTCAGTGACTACTTGGAGCACCAGTCTGACGACCCTCGTCAAAAACGCTTCGCTCTGGCTCACCGTTTGACAGATACCTACTTCCATAACTTCATCACCCACCTCTTGGAAGCAGCCTTCCAGCGTAAGGTCTATACATTGATTGAAGAAGGGGAAACCTTTGGGGCAAGCAAACTTAACAGCATTATGAAGGAAGTATTGACAGACTTTTGGGGAGATGCCATTGAGATTGACGACGATGCGGCTCTGACTTGGATGCGCCAAGCTCACTACTACATGGGCTTGTATAGTTACACCTACTCAGCAGGTCTTGTTATCTCTACTGCGGGTTACCTTCATTTGAAACATTCAGAAACAGGAGCTGAAGACTGGCTCAATCTCCTCAAATCAGGTGGTAGCAAGACACCACTTGAGTCAGCCATGATTATCGGAGCAGATATTTCAACAGACAAACCACTTCGTGATACTATTCAGTTCTTATCAGACACAGTTGATCAGATCATCGCTTACAGTGCCCAGTTGGGAGAGTAAATTAAAAGAGTCTGGGACAAAAGTCTAACCTTAAATATAAAAAGCGAACAAAACGAGTTATCTGACACTCAGAATTCTGTCTTGTTCGCTTTTTTTCTAATCTATCGATTTTAAAAATTTATAATAAAGAATTCCTGAAATCGAAATTTTTTGTCCCTGCCTCTTTAATTATCCCCAAAAGCTATCTTCTTCAGCTTGATCTGAAGAGAAGAGCCAAACTTCTTTGATTTTTCCGTCTTCAATGCGGAAGAGGTCAATCCCGTTCATATTGAGTTCAGTACCATCAGCACGTGTTCCAAGAAAAGTAACATTGGCTGCGATTAAATCCTCATTGTCAGAAACCCAATTTGTTATCACCTTAAAGGTTCCATTAGTTTTCTCAGCAAATGTAGCCAGGTGAGTTCCTAGCTTGTCCTTACCAACAACTGTACCAGATATACTATGAGTACCAGGTTGATGCCAGATAATATCGTCTGCCATCGTTTCAAAGACACCAGGAAAGTCACCAGCAATTAAAGCTTGGTTATAAGCATTGAAAATTTCTAAGTTTGTTGACATATATATTCTCCATTTCTTTTTTATGATATAATTGTAACAGTTACAAACAAAAAAACAAGTAGACACTTTTTTGATAGCTAGTATCAAAAGTAGTACTATTATTGATACTAAAAGATAAATTTTTTTAAAAAAATAGAAAGAAGATATTTTATGACAAATAAAGTGAGTGAGTATGGTATTTGTCCATTTGCGACAACGCAGAGGGTTTTAACGGGGAAATGGGCACTGGTAATCATTTATCAGTTGAGTACGGGTACCAAACGATTTAAAGAATTGCAGAGATTATTGCCTGGGATTACTCAAACTATTTTGACCCGTCATCTCCGTCAATTAGAAAAGGATAAGATTATTCAACGAAAGGTCTATGCGGAAGTTCCCCCACGAGTTGAGTACAGCTTAACCGAAATGGGACAGGAATTCAGAGTTGTTTTAGATGCTGTCGAGAAATGGGGTCTGGATTATATCAAGTTGCTAAATGCTAATGAGATAAATAACAGATAATTCCTATATAGGGAATGTATTTTTTATCGAATCTCTCAATTAAAAGACAGTAAGTCAAACCTGAAAATTTCCAAACAATTTTCTTGAAACCCTTTCTTACTTTTGATAGACTAGTATCTAGTTTTTGAAAAAAGGAGAAAGAAAATGAAAAAATTTGTTGCTGAGTTAATCGGTACGTTCATGCTTGTGTTCATCGGAACAGGAGCTGTTGTTTTTGGAAATGGTCTTGATGGTCTTGGACACCTTGGAATTGCTTTTGCTTTTGGTTTGGCAATCGTAGTTGCAGCTTTTTCAATCGGAACTGTTTCAGGTGCTCACTTGAACCCAGCTGTTTCTATCGCTATGTTTGTTAACAAACGTTTGTCGTCTTCAGAACTTGTAAACTACATCCTTGGTCAAGTAGTCGGTGCTTTCCTTGCATCTGCTTCTGTATTTTTCCTCTTGGCAAATTCAGGTATGTCAACTGCAAGTCTTGGTGAAAATGCCTTGGCAAACGGTGTCACTGTCTTTGGTGGTTTCTTGTTTGAAACAATCGCAACCTTCTTGTTTGTCTTGGTTATCATGACTGTAACATCAGCAAGCAAGGGCAATGGCGCGATCGCTGGTTTGGTAATTGGTTTGTCATTGATGGCTATGATCCTTGTTGGATTGAATATTACTGGACTTTCAGTTAACCCAGCTCGTAGCTTGGCACCGGCTGTCTTTGTAGGTGGTGCAGCCCTTCAACAAGTATGGATTTTCATCCTTGCCCCAATCGTTGGTGGTGTTCTTGCAGCTCTCGTTGCTAAAAACTGTCTTGGGACAGAAGAATAATTGAAACTCAAAAAGCCTTGCTCCTCATCTTGAGGAACAGGGCTTTTTCGTATTTGTTTATACTCAATGAAAATTAAAGAGCAAACTAGGAAGCTAGCCGCAGGTTGCTCAAAGCACTGCTTTGAGGTTGTAGATAGAACTGACGAAGTCAGCTCAAAACACTGTTTTGAGGTTGTGGATAAGACTAACGAAGTCAGTAACCTATACCTACGGCAAGGCGATGTTAACGCGGTTCGAAGAGTTTAGCGGTTGTCAATTTTCTCTGGATAAAGGTCGTGTTGGAAGAGGCGTTGTTCTGCCAAGCCTTCATACTTAGTTCCTGGCTTACCGTAGTTGTAGTAGGGGTCAATTGAGATGCCACCGCGAGGGGTGAATTTTCCCCAAACCTCCAAATAGCGAGGGTCTAGCAAGTTGACCAAGTCTTTACCGATGGTGTTGATACAGTTTTCGTGAAAATCTCCATGATTTCGGTAACTAAAGAGGTAGAGTTTGAGGGATTTTGACTCAACACAGAGCTTGTCAGGAATGTAGGAAATATAGATAGTTGCAAAGTCTGGCTGAGCAGTGATTGGGCAAAGTGAGGTAAATTCAGGACAGTTAAATTTGATGAAATAGTCATTTTCCACATGACGATTATCAAAGGATTCTAGGACTTCGGGTTGATATTCGAAAATGTAGTTGGTTTCTTTGTTGCCTAGTAGGCTTAGGTTTTTCATTTCTTCTTGTTGTGACATGATTTTTTCTTTCTAATTTTAAACACCACGTTGATTATCGTAGAGGAGGGTATGCAGTTGGGGAAGGACGCGGACATTGCCCCAGTTATCATCAGTAGCGACGCGTTCCCAGAGTTCTTTGAGACGGTCTAGTTGATCTTGGATAATATTGCCTGTGGCCTTGGGTTCAGGATTTCCTGCTGATAAGAAGAGAACATCTGGTTGGTAGCGATCTTGAATACCTTTGGCAAAGGCCAAATCGGCATCGTCAAAGACAGGAATTTTAAAGGTGACCTTGTCTGGATCCAGTTGGGAAACGATAAAGTCCAAGGTCTCAAAGTTGACTTCCATCTTGGATGAAGGAGGTTTGGGGCTCAGAGTAACCTGGTCGATGTCTTTCAACCAATTTTGCCAGCGAGAGCCTTGAGTTTCAACAGCCAGAGTGACACCACGTTTCTTGAGCTTGGTTACTAGCTCAGCCATGTTGGCTGCTAGGATAGCAGGATTTCCTCCAGATAGGGTGACGTAGTCGTAGCTTCCTAGTTTATCCAAGGCAGCAATGACCTCGTCAGCTGTCATGCGAGTTGGTTTTTCAGAACCATCCCAAGTAAAGGCAGAATCGCACCAGTCGCAGTGGTAGTCGCAACCTGCAGTGCGGACAAACATGGTTTTCTGCCCAATTGCACGGCCTTCACCTTGAAAGGTTGGCCCAAAAATTTCCAGAACTGGTAGTTTGAGGACACGTTCCCTAGTCATCTAACCACTCCCGTCTAAACTCCGCAAAGGCAGTCGGAGTCTCATAGAGGCGAACGTATTCCAAACGGAGACCACGTTCGTCTGGTAACTCTTGGTTCATGGTTTGGAAAATCCAGTAAACCATATTTTCAGCAGTCGTGTTCATATAGGGAAGAGTTTCGTTTAGATAGCGATGATCCAAGTGGGGCTCTAAGTAGTTCTTGTAGATCGCTTTGATGTCTCCGAAATCGTAGGTCATGCCCCGTTCATCTAAAAATCCACTGACAGCAATCTGCAGATGATAGGTGTGGCCGTGCAGGGATTTGCATTTCCCCTCATAGTGAAAGAGGTGGTGGGCAGCATCGAAGGTAAACTCTTTTGATACCAAGGTTCTGTGAGGATTGTAGACAAGAGACTCCCCAGTTTCCTGTTTGATTTCTTTGGGTGCAAAAAACATTAGGCCTCTCCTTTCTGTGAGAGATAAACATCTAGACCATGTTGACGTAGATGGCAGGCTGGGCAATCTCCACAGCCACTTCCGATAATCCCGTTGTAGCAGGTTAAGGTCTTTTCACGAACATAGTCAAAGGCACCGAGTTGGTCGGCTAATTCCCAAGTTTCAGCCTTGTCTAGCCACATGAGAGGTGTTTGGATAACAAAGTCGTAATCCATAGCAAGGTTGAGGGTGACATTGAGGGATTTGACAAAAACATCTCGACAATCGGGGTAGCCTGAGAAGTCTGTCTCGCAGACACCTGTCACGATATCTTTAATGCCTCGTTGCTTAGCAAGAACTGCCGCAAAGGATAGAAAGAGGTGGTTGCGACCGTCAACAAAGGTATTGGGAACCTCTCCCTCTTTTTGCTCAATCTCCAGATCAGAAGTCAAGGCATTTTCAGTGATTTGCCCCAGCAGAGACATATCTAGGATATGATGACGAATCCCCTGTTCCTTGGCGATTTCTCTAGCGACTTGAATTTCGAGATGATGGCGTTGGCCGTAGGCAAAGGTGACGGCTTCGACCGTTTCATAGTGTTCTTTAGCCCAAAAGAGGCAGGTTGTAGAATCTTGACCGCCACTAAAGACGACCAAGGCAGATTGACGTTTCATAGTACTCCTTCCAAAATGGGAAATGTTCAGAGCACGCAAAAAGCTCCCTTGAGGGAGCTAAAAAATACCAAGTAGAGGTTTTTTTTAGCGATGGCATGTCCCAAACATCGTAATATTCTACCTACAGTCTAGCATATTTTTTGAAAAAAGGCAAAGGGCAAGAAAAAAGAGACCAAAGAAAGTATTTGGTCTCTAGTGTGATTAGCTCAATTCAGCAACGATGGCCTTGATCTGTTCTGCTGTGTGTACACCAGCAACTTGTTTCACAACTTGGCCGTCTTTTTTGAAGAGAAGAGTTGGGATAGACATGATTCCAAAGGCACGAGCTGTGTTTGGATTTTCATCAACGTCCATTTTAACGATTTTCAAAACATCTTCTGAAAGTTCTTCAGACAATTTATCCAAGATTGGACCTTGCATACGACATGGACCACACCAAGTTGCCCAGAAGTCTACCAAGACCAAACCGTCTTTTGTTTCTTGTTCGAATGTTGCATCTGTAATTGCTTTTGCCATTGTATTTCTCCTTTTTTAGTTATATTGGCTTAAATCTTGTTTCTTGAGATAGAAGAAGATATCTCCGTAAGTTCCATGGTAGTCCAAATCATGACCGTTGTAAGTCAATTTTTGAACAGGGTAGTAGTCTGCGACGCCGATAAGACAAGCTTGTTGTGAACGATCAAAGTCTTCATAAGATTCGAACGTTACAGTTCTTTCGTTCTTGCTGGCATCTAGATAGGTAATTTCAATCATTTTAAAAACTCCTTTGTTTAATGATGACTTTATTTTACTCCTTGTAAAATAGAATGTCAAGAAAAATGATTGCGCACGCAACTTTTTTTAAAAAAATCATCTTAAATCAAGAAATCCAAACCAGTTTCCAAGCTTTCTTCGACAGCCTTTTGTAGTGTGGCTAGTGTTTTTTGCCCATCACTTGTCAGGCAGATAAAGCTAGAGCGTCTATCTTGATCACAACACATGCGACTAAGCAGACCGCAATTTTTAGCTTCCAAGCGAGCCACCATCCGAGAAACAGCGCTCGGGCTCAGATGAAGCTTATCTGGTAGGTCAATCTGGCGTAGAGATTTTTCTTGGGCCAAATCCAGATAGTAGAGCAGGTAGAACTCTTTCAAGGTCAGACTTTGGTCACTCTGCTGGGCAATGGTCTCTTCCAAGAGACCTTCAATTTCTTTCTGCCGCCGATTGAAGTCAAACCATTTTTCCAAATAGGTCATAGTATCTCCTTTCATTAAAATTATAAACATTAAATAGATCTTGGAACAATGCTTATTTCATAAATTGATTGCGCATGCAATAATTATACTACTTTTTAAAAGAGCTGGCAAGAAGGACGCTGGCATCTTTTATCCTAAATTACACTGTTTTCACAAGTCTTTAATTGTCTGTATTCGCTTTTCTCCCTATTTTTATTAATTTTTGTGCATTTCCTTGAAATTTTCTGAAAAAAGAGTAAACTGGTATGCAGAAGTCTATTTCGTGGAGTTTAGGATGAAATTATATGTTCAATTAATGATTCTCTTTGTGATTTCTCTAATCGGAGAGGGGATTTCCAGTTTCTTTCATTTGCCTATCCCAGGCAGTATTATCGGTTTGATTATTCTTTTTCTAGCCCTGCAATTCAAGTGGTTGAGAACCAGGCATGTCAACATGGTTGGGAATTTCTTGCTGGCCAATATGACCATTCTCTTTTTGCCGCCAGCAGTGGGAATTATGGAGAAGTTTGATGTGATTGCTCCCTATCTTTTGCCAATTGTTTTGATTGTCTTTTTCGCAGCTGTTATCAATATTATCCTCATTGCTTTGGTGGTTCAGTTTATCAAGAGACGGTTTGAGGGAGATTATGAGAAAGGAGATGCCAAATGAGTGAATTTGTTTCCAATCCCCTGTTTGGGCTTGCCCTGTCTATCCTAGCTTACCTAGTGGGAATGCTGATTTACAGACGTTTTCCACATCCATTGACAACGCCCTTGCTTTTGTCAGCTGTTTTCATTATCATCTTTCTAAAGGTGACGGGTATTTCTTACCAAGATTACTACCAAGGTGGGGTTTATTTGAACAACTTGATTGTCCCATCGACCGTGGCTCTAGGGATTCCGCTTTATAAGAGTTTTCACTTGATGAAGCACCATGCTCGGAGTATTCTCTTTGGTAGTCTGCTAGCAGTAGTTGTCAATACCTCTTTCACGGCCCTTGTAGCTAAGATTTTTGGCATGGACTTTTTCCTAGCCATTTCTCTCTTTCCCAAGTCAGTAACAACCGCTATGGCAGTGGGAATTACAGAAAAATTGCAAGGTTTGACGACTGTGACCTTGGTGGTAGTAGTGGCGACAGGGATTTTAACCAGTGTCATCGGACCAACCCTTTTGAAGTGGTTGAAAATTGACGATCCAGTAGCTGTTGGTCTTTCCCTTGGAGGAACAGGCCATGCAGTCGGAACAGGCACAGCCTTTCGATACGGCTCTGTAGCAGGAGCTATGGGTGGTTTGGCTATCGGTGTCACCGGTATTCTCTATGTCTTTGTCAGCCCTATTGTAGCCAGTTTGATATTGAGTTAAAAAGCAAGGAATTCGGGTTCCTTGCTTTTTAAAATCGTATGTTATAGAGTATTACTTTTCTTTGATTAAGTGAATGACTTGGTCATAGTGTTTTAAGTCTTCTTCCGTGTAGTGGTGAATGACTTCAATGACTGTTTGAGGTAGGGAGAAGAGCAAGTCGCTAATTTTTCTGCTATTTTCCGAGTCAAGATTGGCCTTAATCTCATCTGCTAAGATGAGTTGGCTATCATGGTAGAGGGCGCGAGCGATTTCTAGGCGTTGTTTCTCGCCACCAGATAGACTATCATTTCTGAGCGTTCGATTTTTCAAATGTTCCAATCCTGTTTTTTTGAGGATATGATTTAAAGTCTCTTTATTTTTATCCAGTCCCAGAAGGATATTGTCTCCCAGAGATAGAGTGTCAAAGTAATGGCTATCTTGGAGAATATAGGAACTAAAGCTTGTGATTTCTTGACGTGACAGGTTCTGACCAGCAAAGCTAATCTGTCCACTTGTCGGTGTCTCTTCTCCATGAATGATATTGAGCAGGGTTGTTTTACCAGAGCCACTTTCCCCGATAATGGCGATTTTTTCTCCTTGCTTGATGTGCATGGAAATCGGAGACAGGAGGATATCCCCCTCTTTTTCTAGGGAGATGCTGTCAAGTTGGATAGGGAAAATGTTTTCTATACTTCTAGGTGAGATGGAGTCAGACTGACCCAAAAGTTTTTGGTATTTGTTGAGAAGAGTTCGAGTCGCTTTTCGGGTGTTGGTAAAGTAGGCCAACTCTTGAAATTGATAGCCGATATTATGGGAAACCAGATAGATGGCCACAAAACTCGCCGCATCTAAATAATTATAGTAGGTCATAAAGCCACCGATGACGATAGGTGTGACTGAGCAAAAGGCATCGATGCTATTGATCAAGAGACTGTTTAAAGTGCGTTGTTTTTCATAGTTGATTTCGGCCTCTAGACTGGTTTGTAATTGCTTTTGGTAGCGAGCAAAAAAGTAGTCTTGCCCCTGATAATGGCGAATTTGTTGGCTACCACCAATAAAATTTGTCAAGCTTGCTAAGTAGCTCTGGTTAACAGTGGACCGCTTTTCAGAAAGTGAATCCAAACGCTTTGATCCGATAGCACTGCAGAGTACAGGAAAGGAGTAGAAGAGGATGAAAATCAAGCCCAGGTAAAAATTGGTCCATAGGGCATAGAGAATGGACACAGTGGTAAAGCCCAGAGAAGAAATGATGATGACAGTTGGTTCAATATAGCTTTCTTCTAGTTGTTTGACGTCGTTTTCTAGGTCAGACAAAATATCCTTTTCATCGATCTCATAACTGTTTAAAAATCGCTTGAAAATAGCACTCTTGATTCCATATTTGAAATCAGTAATCAAACGAGCGTAGTAATAGCGTTTCCCAGCCAAACCTAGTAAGAGGATGAGATTTCCAAGGATTCCTAAAATCAAAACTTTCCAAAGAATGCCTAGCTCTTGATTGGTAAAACTGGCAACAATATTCTGAACAAGGGCTGGCGTGATAATTGCTTCCAGCCAAGTAATGGCAATAGAAAAGAAGTAAAGTATGAGGTGTTTCTTATTAACAAATCTTTTCAGCATAAAGAGTTGACCTCCTTATCGATATACATGTAATTAGTTTTAAAGTCATTATACTCCTTTTTATTAAATACTTCATATAAAAATGTAAGTCCTGAGAACGAAAAAAGTCTAGCGAGTTATTGTCGCCAGACTTTAAAACTATTGCAAATTAACCTTGTTTTTCAAGATATAGTAGATTCCGAGGTAGTAGATAGCTATGAAAATGAGTTCCTCAATAATGGATGTACTTGCTCCCATATAGAAATTATCATTAAGTCCTACAAGTGAATTGACATAGAAGTTAGTACTGGTATTGAAGAAAACTCCAATAAATCCTATGACGATTTGGATACCAATGTAGGCTGCAACAGCAAGTGCGGTACGGTATTCATTGAACAGTTGTCCAATGGAAATGGCCAAGTAAATGCAGAGGATTCCAGAAATAGTATTTAGTAGGAAGGATAACCCCACAAGAGAGAGTTTAGGAAGGTATGTTTCTACAAGTGGAAACCAGTCATAATGTGACATCCAATCTGGAACCGTTATAGTCACAATAAGAAAAGCACTTAGAGCCAGTACAGCCGAGCTAAGTATAGACCAGATGAAGGCTCCGACTAATTTAGCTGTGATGATATAGTGCTCAGAAACTGGCAAGGTCAAAGTCAGATAGCCTTGGCGATCATAGACACTACCTTTGAAGCGTTTGATAATCAAGAAAATGGTTGAAATCCAAAGTGTAATTATCAAGCCGCCAAAGACGAGAGCCAGAAAGATAAATAGGAAAGGTTGGCTATCTTTGAAAGATATATAAGAATAGTAGTGTCCTTGCATTCCTAGGGGGACTGAAAGGATGAGCACGGCTGCATAGAGGGCTAAATACCACTTGTTAACATTTTTAAATTCGTAGCGAACTAAATTCCAAAACATAATAATCTCCTTTGCTTAGGCCTTAAATTCCTGACGGAAGAGTTGGTCAATGGATTCACCTGACTCATAGCGAATGTCATCTACATTTCCTTGACGGACGACTTTTCCATCTTTGAGGAAGACAATTTCATCCAAGATTGGCTCGATATCAGAAATCAAGTGAGTAGAAATCAAAACGGTAGAAGTTGGGGAGTAGTTGTTGATAATGGTATTGAGGATATACTCACGGGCTGCTGGGTCTACTCCACCAATGGGTTCGTCCAGAACGTAAAGACGAGCATCACGGCTCATAACCAAAATTAATTGTACCTTTTCTTTGTTACCTTTTGATAGTTTCTTGAGACGACTATTTTCATCAATGCCAAGGTCAGCAAGTAGATGATGGGCGTGTTCAAGATTGAAATCTTTATAGAAGGTTTTGAAGTAGGTTAGGGCTTCTTTGACCTTCATTTGTTCATTGAGATAGGTGGTATCAGGTAAATAAGCTACGATAGCCTTAGTTGCTGGGCTTGGATCCATGTCGTTGATAAGGACACGTCCTTGATCTGGTTGTAAGAGGCCATTGATTAGTTTAATCAGGGTTGTTTTTCCTGAGCCATTTGGCCCAAGGAGACCAACAATTTTTCCAGCTGGGATGTCAAGGGAAACATTTTCAAGGGCTGGGGTTGCTCCATAAGATTTGGATACATTTTCAAATGCTAGTAATGACATAGGCTTAAACTCCTTTAATATAATCACTGACTACGCCTGGTAGTTCTTCTTTTTCATAGCCAAAATGGGTCATGGAGGAAACGAAGTGTTCCAATTCTTCTTCGGATAGTTGTTTGCGCGATTGGGCGATTAGCTCCTTATCTTCAGTCACAAACCGTCCAGTTGTGCGCTTGCTGTAGACAAATCCTTCTCGTTCGAGGTCTGACAAGGCTCTTTGGATGGTGTTTGGATTGACACCCGCCTCGCTAGCCAGCTCTCGCACGGTTGGAAGTTGTTGATTGGGCTCCAGTGTATGGGAAACAATCTGAAGCTTGATTTTCTCCATAATCTGTAAATAGATGGGTTTTTTGTTGTCAAATGTCCAGGACATCTTGGTCTCCTTTCTCCTATCCTTTTGTCTTAATTAAATAATACAACAAAACAAAAAACTTGTCAAGCAAAAAGAAGAATTGTTTTGGGAATCGCTTAAAAAATGGTATAATGAAAAGAAAACGATAAGGAGGGAAAGGATGCGTTGTCCAAAATGTGGGGCTACCAAGTCAAGTGTTATCGATAGTCGCCAAGCAGAAGAAGGGAACACCATTCGTAGAAGACGCGAGTGCGATGAATGCCAACACCGTTTTACAACCTACGAACGGGTAGAAGAAAGAACCCTAGTGGTTGTTAAAAAAGATGGCACACGGGAACAATTCTCCAGAGATAAAATCTTTAATGGGATTATCCGCTCAGCCCAGAAACGTCCTGTGTCAAGTGATGAAATCAACATGGTAGTCAATCGTATCGAACAGAAACTCCGTGGTCGAAATGAAAATGAAATTCAAAGTGAGGATATTGGTTCACTCGTCATGGAGGAGTTGGCTGAATTGGATGAGATTACCTATGTGCGTTTTGCCAGTGTCTATCGTAGTTTTAAGGATGTCAGTGAGTTAGAGAGCTTGCTCCAACAAATCACCCAGTCCTCTAAAAAGAAAAAGGAAAGATAAATGAAGCCAATTGACCGTTTTTCTTATCTAAAGAATAATCGGGTGTCACAAGATACCTCATCTCTGGTACAGTGCTACCTCCCGATTATCGGTCAGGAGGCACTGAGCCTTTATCTTTATACAATCAGTTTTTGGGATAATGGTAGAAAGGAATACCTCTTTTCAAGCATTCTCAACCATCTCAACTTTGGAATGGATAGATTGATAAAATCCTTGAAAATCCTATCTGCTTTCAATCTCTTAACCCTCTATCAAAAGGGGGATGTTTATCAGTTAGCCCTTCATGCTCCTCTATCTAGTCAGGACTTCTTGGAGCATCCTGTGTATCGTAGACTTTTGGAGAAGAAGATTGGCGATGCAGCTGTGGAGGATTTGGGAGTTGAAAGTGCTGATGGTGAAGAAATACCTGTCTCACTCAATCAAGTCTTTCCAGACTTGGCAGAACTGGGAAGTCAAGAAGACCTTAGTCTCAAGAAGAAAGTGGCCAACGATTTTGACTTAGACCATTTTCGTCAGCTTATGGCTCGAGATGGGCTTCGCTTTGCGGATGAGCAGTCCGACGTCTTAAACCTCTTTGCCATTGCCGAGGAGAAAAAATGGACTTGGTTTGAGACTTATCAATTGGCCAAGTCAACAGCTGTTTCCCAGGTTATTTCAACCAAACGCATGCGGGAAAAAATCGCTCAAAAACCTGTTTCCTCTGACTTTAGTTCTAAGGAAGCAACCATTATCAAGGAAGCCAAAAGTAAGACTGCCCTGCAGTTCTTGGCAGAAATCAAGCAAACACGCAAGGGAACCATTACCCAAACAGAAAGAGACCTCTTGCAACAGATGGCTGGTTTGGGCTTGCTGGACGAAGTCATAAATATTATTCTCTTGTTGACCTTTAATAAGGTAGATTCGGCAAATATCAATGAGAAATATGCCATGAAGGTAGCCAATGACTATGCCTATCAAAAGATTCATTCAGCAGAAGAGGCAGTCTTGCGAATCCGTGAGCGAGGGCAGAAGAGCCAGGCTCAAAAAAGCAGTAAACCGAGTCCTACCAAGTCCAATGTACCCAAGTGGAGCAATCCAGATTATAAGAATGAAACCAGCGAGGAAACTCGTCTGGAACTAGAACGTAAGAAACAAGAATTATTAGCTCGATTAGAAAAAGGAGGAGATTAGATGGAAAGTGTCGGAGACGTACTCAAACGTCAACCTAGCCGTTTTCATTATCAAGATTTGGTCCAGAAAATCATGAAGGACCCTGATGTTGCGGCCTTTATCCAGCAAGAATCCTTGACTCCAGAGGAATTGAATCGTAGTATCTCCAAGTTTAATCAATACATCACCGAGAGAGACAAGTTTCTCCGTGGGGATACGGATTATATTGCTAAAGGCTACAAGCCGATTTTGGTTATGAATCATGGCTATGCGGACGTTTCTTACGAAGAAACTCCTGAACTAATCGCAGCGGAAAAAGAAGCGGCTATTAAGAACCGTCTCAAGTTAATCAATCTGCCAGCCAGTCTTAAGAAAGCTAGTTTGGCTCAAGTTGACTTGGATGATTTGGGGCGCTTACCAGTTTTTGAGAAGCTACTAGCCTTCGTGGAACAATATCCAGCTATTCGAAAAGGTCTTTATTTATATGGAGACTTTGGTGTGGGTAAAAGTTTCATGGTGGCTGCCCTAGCCCATGATTTATCAGAAAAACGTGGTGTTTCATCCACTCTCCTTCACTATCCTAGCTTTGTCATTGATGTCAAAAATGCTATCGGTGATGGTAATGTCAAGACCTTGGTAGATGAGATTAAACTGTCTGAAGTCCTGATTTTAGATGATATTGGTGCCGAGCAATCAACAGCTTGGGTGCGTGATGAAATCCTGCAAGTCATTCTTCAATATCGGATGCAGGAAAATTTACCGACTTTTTTCACCTCCAACTTCAACTTTGAAGAATTGGAGCAGCATTTCGCTAAAGGGAAACATGGAAATGACGAAACCTGGGAAGCCAGACGCGTCATGGAACGCATCCGTTATTTGGCTGAGGAGACTCGTTTAGAAGGAGTAAACCGTCGATGACAGAAACAATCAAATTAATGAAGGCTCACACTTCAGTGCGCAGGTTTAAAGAGCAAGCCCTTCCTCAGGAAGATTTGACTGAAATCCTGACAGCAGCCCAGATGGCCTCGTCTTGGAAGAATTTCCAATCCTACTCTGTGATTGTAGTGCGAAGTCAAGAAAAGAAAGATGCCTTGTATGAATTGGTACCTCAAGAAGCTATTCGCCAGTCTGCTGTTTTCCTTCTCTTTGTCGGAGATTTGAACCGAGCGGAAAAGGGAGCTCAGCTTCATACTGACAACTTCCAACCTCAAGGTGTAGAAGGTCTCTTGATTAGTTCAGTCGATGCGGCTCTTGCTGGTCAAAATGCCTTGCTGGCAGCTGAAAGCTTGGGCTATGGTGGTGTCATTATTGGCTTGGTGCGTTACAAGTCAGAAGAAATGGCAGAGCTCTTTAACCTGCCTGACTACACCTATCCTGTCTTTGGGATGGCACTAGGTTTACCAAATGAAGAACATGAAGTCAAACCTCGCTTGCCATTGCATCAGGTGGTTTTTGAGGAAGAATACCAGGAACAAACAGTTGATGTGATTGAGGCTTATGACCGTGTACAGGCGGACTATGCTGGGGCGCGTGCGACCACAAGCTGGAGCCAGCGTCTAGCAGAACAGTTTGGACAAGCAGAACCAAGCTCAACTAGAAAAAATCTTGAACAGAAGAAGTTATTGTAGAAAGTGAGAAATTATGGCCCTACCAACTATTGCCATTGTAGGACGTCCCAATGTTGGGAAATCAACCCTATTTAATCGGATCGCTGGTGAGCGAATCTCCATTGTAGAAGATGTCGAAGGAGTGACACGTGACCGTATCTATGCGACGGGTGAGTGGCTCAATCGCTCTTTTAGCATGATTGATACAGGAGGAATCGATGATGTCGATGCTCCTTTCATGGAACAAATCAAGCACCAGGCAGAAATTGCCATGGAAGAAGCAGATGTTATCGTCTTTGTCGTGTCTGGTAAGGAAGGAATTACCGATGCAGACGAATACGTAGCTCGTAAGCTTTACAAGACCCACAAACCAGTTATCCTCGCGGTTAACAAGGTGGATAATCCTGAGATGCGAAACGATATCTATGATTTCTATGCCCTCGGTTTGGGCGAACCACTGCCGATCTCATCTGTCCATGGTATCGGTACAGGGGATGTGCTAGACGCCATCGTAGAAAATCTTCCAAATGAATATGAAGAAGAAAATCCAGATGTCATTAAGTTTAGCCTGATTGGTCGTCCAAACGTTGGAAAATCAAGCTTGATTAACGCTATCTTGGGAGAAGACCGTGTCATTGCCAGTCCTGTTGCTGGAACAACTCGTGACGCCATTGATACCCACTTTACAGATACAGATGGTCAAGAGTTTACCATGATTGATACGGCTGGTATGCGTAAGTCTGGTAAGGTTTATGAAAATACTGAGAAATACTCTGTCATGCGTGCCATGCGTGCTATTGACCGCTCAGATGTGGTCTTGATGGTCATCAATGCGGAAGAAGGAATCCGTGAATACGACAAGCGTATCGCAGGATTTGCCCATGAAGCTGGCAAAGGAATGATTATCGTGGTCAACAAGTGGGATACACTTGAAAAAGACAATCATACTATGAAAAACTGGGAAGAAGATATCCGTGAGCAGTTCCAATACCTTCCTTACGCACCGATTATCTTTGTATCAGCCTTGACCAAGCAACGTCTCCACAAACTTCCTGAGATGATCAAGCAAATCAGCGAAAGTCAAAACACACGTATCCCATCAGCTGTCTTGAACGATGTCATCATGGATGCCATTGCCATCAACCCAACACCGACAGACAAAGGGAAACGTCTCAAGATTTTCTATGCGACTCAAGTGGCAACCAAACCACCAACCTTTGTTATCTTTGTAAACGAAGAAGAACTCATGCACTTTTCTTACCTGCGTTTCTTGGAAAATCAAATCCGCAAGGCCTTTGTTTTTGAGGGAACACCAATTCATCTCATCGCAAGAAAACGCAAATAAAAAGTAGAATCTGGAATGACATTTCCAGATTTTTTTGATAGAATGAAGTGGAAGAAAACGCTATCAAAGGGAGGTGTCGATGATGGAACATTTGTTTAAATTCTTATTTTTAGCACCTTACTTTTATTTTGATAACTGGATTGAAAAGGCCAACAGAAATAGTAAATTTTTCCCAATTTTTTACTATTTTTACTGGGTTTACATCCCTCTCTATTCTCTTTTTAGTCTTGCTTGGACAGTTATTTCAGTTCTGTTTTTCAATATCGTCTTGAGAAATTTGACAGATATCAAGTTATGGGGCATTTGGTTTCTTTTTATTCTGCTAGCTATTGGTCTGAATAGGTCAACTTATTTCTGTTTCAAAAAAATGCTTCGCTTGAGACGAGAACTAGGGAAGTCTAAAGGTGGAAGGCATTGATTTATATTGGTAATAACATTTAATAGAACAAAACTAAAGAAAACAATTTTAAAGAGGAGGTGTCGCTGATGGAACATTTGTTTAAATTCTTGCTCATATTTCCCTGTATTTACTTTTTCAGCTGGATTGACAAGGATAATAGAGATAGTAAATTTTTCCCAATTTTTTACTATTTTTACTGGATTTACATCACCCTCTATGCTCTTTTTAGCCTTGCTTGGACAGTTTTTTCAGTCCTGCTTTTCAATATCGTCTTGAGAAATGTGGCAGATATCAAGCTTTGGGGCATTTGGCTATTATTACTATTTATTGCTTTTGCTAGTGACTGGTTAGACTATATCTGTTTCAAAAAAATGTTTCGCTTGAGACGGGAGCTAGGGAAGTCTAAAGCGGGGAGACATTGATTTATATGTTTTTTGTTGATAGGAGGTAGCTTATGGTACATCTAAAATCATTCATTACACGCTATTCCAAGGTCTATATTGGTTTAGTTCTGCTAATCTGGATTGCTTTCTTCTTTCTTCCTTGGGGCAGTCCGATTCTGGGGGGAAAGATTGACCTCTTCAGCATACAGAAAGTCTTGCTAGTTTTTGGTATTCTGTCTATTTTGATGGCCTTGCTGTCCAAGAAAGTCAGTCTCTTTGTTTTTGGACTCATCTGCTGTCTTTCTCTTTGGATAAATCTATTTATCCTATTTGCCATTTTGCCGATTTTTGGCAATTAAACCAACATAAAAGTCAGAGAGGTTAGCTTGGGAACTAGCCTCTTTTTCCTTTTCAAAATGGGGATTCTTCCTTGAAAATAATCAGTAATTGTGCTAAAATTAAAAGAACATTCTAAAATATTCGGAATTTAAAGTAAGGAAAAACATGGCTAATATTTTAAAAACAATTATCGAAAATGATAAAGGAGAAATCCGTCGTCTGGAAAAGATGGCTGACAAGGTTTTCAAATACGAAGACCAAATGGCTGCTTTGACTGACGACCAACTAAAAGCAAAAACAGTTGAATTTAAAGAACGTTATCAAAATGGAGAATCACTGGATTCATTGCTTTATGAAGCATTTGCGGTTGTCCGTGAGGGTGCCAAACGTGTCCTAGGTCTCTTCCCATATAAGGTTCAGGTCATGGGAGGAATCGTACTTCACCATGGTGACGTGCCAGAGATGCGTACAGGGGAAGGAAAAACCTTGACTGCGACCATGCCCGTATACCTCAATGCTCTTTCAGGTAAAGGGGTTCACGTAGTTACGGTCAATGAATATCTGTCTGAACGTGACGCGACTGAGATGGGTGAATTGTACTCTTGGCTTGGCTTGTCAGTAGGGATTAACTTGGCTGCCAAATCTCCAATGGAGAAAAAAGAAGCCTATGAGTGTGATATTACTTATTCAACCAACTCAGAAATCGGATTTGACTACCTTCGTGACAATATGGTTGTTCGTGCTGAAAACATGGTACAACGTCCGCTCAACTATGCCTTGGTCGATGAGGTTGACTCAATCTTGATTGACGAGGCACGTACACCTTTGATTGTATCAGGTGCTAACGCAGTTGAAACCAGTCAGCTCTACCATATGGCAGACCACTATGTAAAATCGTTGGACAAAGACGACTACATCATCGATGTGCAGTCTAAGACTATTGGTTTGTCTGATTCAGGGATTGACAAGGCTGAAAGCTACTTCAAACTTGAAAACCTCTATGACATCGAAAATGTGGCTTTGACTCACTTTATTGATAATGCTCTTCGTGCCAACTACATCATGCTTCTCGATATTGACTATGTGGTGAGCGAAGAGCAAGAAATTCTGATCGTCGACCAATTTACAGGTCGTACTATGGAAGGTCGTCGTTATTCTGATGGATTGCACCAAGCCATTGAAGCCAAAGAAGGTGTGCCAATTCAGGATGAAACCAAGACATCTGCCTCAATCACTTACCAAAACCTTTTCCGTATGTACAAGAAATTGTCTGGTATGACGGGTACAGGTAAGACTGAGGAAGAAGAATTCCGTGAAATTTACAACATTCGTGTTATTCCAATCCCAACAAACCGTCCTGTTCAACGTATTGACCATCCAGACCTACTTTTTGCTAGCATTGAAGCTAAGTTTAAAGCGGTTGTTGAAGACGTTAAGGCTCGTTACCAAAAAGGTCAGCCTGTCTTGGTTGGTACAGTAGCGGTTGAAACCAGTGACTACATTTCTAAGAAATTGGTCGCAGCTGGTGTACCTCACGAAGTCTTGAATGCTAAAAACCACTATAAAGAAGCCCAAATCATCATGAATGCTGGTCAACGTGGTGCTGTTACCATCGCAACCAACATGGCCGGTCGTGGTACCGACATCAAGCTTGGTGAAGGGGTTCGCGAATTGGGTGGACTTTGTGTGATTGGTACAGAACGTCATGAAAGCCGTCGTATCGATAACCAGCTTCGTGGACGTTCAGGTCGTCAAGGAGATCCAGGTGAGTCACAATTCTACCTATCTCTTGAAGATGACTTGATGAAACGTTTTGGTTCTGAACGCTTGAAGGGAATCTTTGAACGTCTCAACATGTCTGAAGAGGCAATTGAGTCTCGTATGTTGACACGTCAGGTTGAAGCAGCGCAAAAACGTGTCGAAGGAAATAACTACGATACCCGTAAACAAGTCCTTCAATACGATGACGTCATGCGTGAACAACGTGAGATTATCTATGCTCAACGTTACGACGTTATCACTGCAGATCGTGACTTGGCACCTGAAATTCACTCTATGATCAAACGCACGATTGGTCGTGTCGTTGATGGTCATGCGCGTGCCAAACAAGATGAAAAACTAGAAGCAATTTTGAACTTTGCTAAGTACAACTTGCTTCCAGAAGATTCTATTTCTGTTGAAGACTTGTCAGGCTTGTCTGATAAGGCTATTAAGGAAGAGCTCTTCGAACGTGCCTTGAAGGTTTACGATAGTCAGGTTTCAAAACTACGCGATGAAGAAGCAGTCAAAGAATTCCAAAAAGTCTTGATTCTACGAGTTGTAGATAACAAGTGGACAGATCATATCGATGCCCTTGATCAATTGCGTAACGCGGTTGGACTTCGTGGCTATGCTCAGAACAACCCTGTTGTTGAGTATCAGGCAGAAGGTTTCCGTATGTTTAATGACATGATTGGTTCGATTGAGTTTGATGTGACACGCTTGATGATGAAAGCACAAATTCATGAACAAGAAAGACCACAAGCAGAACACCATATCAGTACAACAGCGACCCGCAATATCGCTGCCCACCAAGCAAATATGCCAGAAGATTTGGATTTGAGCCAGATTGGACGTAATGAACTTTGCCCATGTGGTTCTGGTAAGAAGTTTAAAAACTGTCACGGAAAAAGACAATAAAATGAGATAGTTTAGAGGCGGATACCTTGTGAAAAGTATATTTTTACTTGGTATCCGTTTGCTTTATAAGGAGATGAGTTATGGTATTTACAGCAAAAAGTCCTAAAATTAATATTGAAGAAGTTCGTGCCTTATCAAAATTGGAAGGACAAGCTTTGGAGAGAAAATCACAGCGCGATCAAGAGCTAGAAGCCATTATACGTGGAGATGACCAGCGAGTTCTCTTGGTAATCGGGCCATGCTCATCTGACAATGAAGAAGCTGTTCTTGAGTACGCTAAGCGTTTGGCAGTCCTACAAGAAGAAGTAGCAGACCGTATCTTTATGGTTATGCGTGTTTATACTGCCAAACCCCGTACCAACGGAGATGGCTATAAGGGCTTGATTCACCAGCCTAACACGGCAGAAGCGCCTAGTCTCATCAACGGAATCAAAGCCGTTCGCCATCTTCACTATCGTGTCATTACGGAAACCGGTATGACAACAGCTGATGAAATGCTTTATCCTGAAAATCTTCCGCTAGTGGATGATTTGATTTCTTACATGGCAGTTGGTGCCCGTTCAGTTGAAGATCAGCAACACCGCTTTGTGGCAAGTGGGGCAGATTTCGCGACTGGGTTTAAAAATCCAACCTCTGGAAATCTCAATGTCATGTTTAATGGGATTTATGCTGCTCAAAACAAACAGAGTTTCCTTTTCCTAGGAAAAGAAGTGGAAACAACTGGGAACCCGCTTTCGCACGCTATTCTTCGTGGAGCAATCAATGAGTATGGTAAGAATATTCCTAACTACTACTATGATAATTTGATGGATACCATTGCCCAGTATGAGAAAATGGGCTTGGAAAATCCCTTTATCATCGTGGATACCAATCATGACAACTCTGGTAAGCAATACATGGATCAGATTCGAATTGTCCGCCAGACCTTGATTAACCGTGATTGGAATGAAAAAATCAAGCAGTATGTTCGTGGCTTTATGATTGAGTCTTATCTAGAAGACGGTCGTCAGAACGAACCAGAAGTATTTGGCAAGTCGATCACAGACCCTTGCCTTGGCTGGGAAAATACAGAAGCCCTTGTCAGAGAAATCTACCAAACGCTAGGAGAATAGTATGGCATTTATTGAAAAAGGTCAAGAAATTGATATTGAAGCAATCAAGGCAGAAACCCAATTGTCTGCGGAAGCCTTGCGACTAAAGGAGCGTCGTGATAGAGAATTGGCAGACATCATTTCAGGAGAAGATGACCGCATCCTTTTGGTGATTGGTCCTTGCTCTTCTGATAATGAAGAGGCTGTCTTGGAATATGCCCGCCGTTTATCCGCCTTGCAAAAGAAGGTGGCGGACAAGATTTTCATGGTTATGCGTGTTTATACTGCTAAACCTCGCACCAATGGAGACGGTTATAAAGGTTTGGTTCACCAACCAGATACCTCTAAGGCTCCAAGCCTGATTAACGGCTTGCAGGCTGTGCGCCAGTTGCACTACCGCGTGATTACAGAGACTGGTTTGACAACGGCAGATGAGATGCTTTATCCGTCAAATCTGGTCTTGGTGGATGATTTGGTCAGCTACCATGCTGTTGGGGCTCGTTCTGTGGAAGACCAAGAGCACCGTTTTGTGGCCTCAGGGATTGATGCACCAGTCGGAATGAAAAATCCAACCTCTGGAAATCTGGGTGTCATGTTTAATGGCATCTATGCCGCTCAGAACAAACAGACCTTCCTCTTCCATGGTCAAGAAGTTGAGACTTCAGGAAATTCTTTAGCCCACGTCATCCTTCGTGGTGCAGTTAATGAATATGGGAAAAATGAGCCTAACTTCTACTATGAAACTTTGTTAAATGCCATTGAGCGCTATGAAGCCATGGGACTTGAAAATCCCTTTATCCTCATTGATACCAACCATGATAATTCTGGCAAGCAATATATGGAACAGATTCGAATTGTCCGTCAGACCTTGCAAAATCGTGATTGGAATGAGAAGATTAAAAAGACAGTTCGAGGCTTTATGATTGAATCTTACCTAGCAGATGGTCGTCAAAACCAACCAGAGGTCTTTGGATGTTCCATTACCGATCCTTGCCTAGGTTGGGAAAATACAGAGGCCTTGGTAGAAGAAATCTATGCTACCTTGACAAAATAAGTGAAAAGGATGGAGTTGGGGGATTCTCAACTCCTTTTGATGAGTATGATAGTTGGACATGGAATTGATATCGAAGAGTTGGCTTCGATAGAAAGCGCAGTTGCACGACATGAAGGGTTTGCCAAGCGCGTGCTGACCACTAAGGAAATGGAGCGATTTGCCAGTCTCAAAGGGCGCAGGCAGATTGAATATTTGGCTGGTCGCTGGTCGGCTAAGGAGGCTTTTTCCAAGGCTATGGGAACTGGTATTGGAAAGCTCAGTTTTCAGGATTTAGAAGTTTTGAACAATGAACGCGGGGCGCCTTATTTTAGTCAGTCACCATTTTCAGGAAAGATTTGGCTGTCTATCAGCCATACAGATCAACTTGTGACAGCCAGTGTCATTTTGGAGGAAAATCATGAAAGCTAGTCCACATAGACCAACCAAGGCTCTGATTCATCTGGGAGCTATTCGACACAATATTCAGCAAATGGGGGCTCATATCCCTCAAGGAACGCTCAAGTGGGCTGTGGTCAAGGCCAATGCCTATGGTCATGGAGCTGTTACTGTTGCTAAGGCAATTCAAGATGATGTTGATGGCTTTTGCGTTTCCAATATCGATGAAGCCCTTGAACTCAGACAGGCTGGACTCAGCAAGAAAATCCTCATTTTAGGAGTTTCTGATCTAGAAGCTGTTGCTCTTGCTAAAGAATACGATATCACCTTGACTGTGGCTGGACTGGAGTGGATTCAATCACTCTTAGATAAGGAATCAGACCTAACTGGTTTAACAGTCCACCTCAAGATTGACTCAGGAATGGGACGAATTGGTTTTAGAGAGGCTCGTAAGGCTGAGCAGGCTCAAGACATACTCAAGCAACACGGTGCGCATGTTGAGGGGATTTTTACCCACTTTGCTACTGCAGACGAGGAATCAGATGACTACTTTAATGCCCAGTTAGAACGGTTTAAAGCTATTTTGGCAAGTATGAAAGGTCTTCCAGACCTGGTTCACGCAAGTAATTCTGCAACGACTCTTTGGCATGCAGAGACTATTTTTAACGCTGTTCGTATGGGAGATGCTATGTATGGTCTTAACCCAAGTGGAGAGGTATTGGACTTGCCCTATGACTTGAAACCAGCCTTGACCTTGGAATCTGCCTTGGTTCATGTCAAGACAGTGCCAGCCGGAGCTTGCATGGGCTACGGAGCAACTTATCAAGCGGATAGCGAGCAAGTCATCGCGACCGTGCCAATCGGTTATGCGGATGGTTGGACACGAGACATGCAGAATTTCTCTGTCTTGGTAGATGGCCAAGTTTGCCCAATCGTTGGGCGGGTTTCAATGGACCAAATTACCATTCGTCTGCCTAAGCTTTATCCGCTAGGAACAAAAGTAACCTTGATCGGCACCAACGGCGACAAGGAAATCACAGCTACTCAGGTAGCGACCTACCGTGGAAGCATTAACTATGAGGTGGTTTGTCTCCTCAGCGATCGCATTCCGAGAGAATATGATTAGAAAAGAAAGGAGTGGAGCATGAATCTACATCAACCCTTGCATGTCTTACCTGGTGTGGGACCAAAGTCAGCAGAAAAATACGCCAAACTAGGAATTGAAAATTTGCAAGATCTCTTGCTCTACTTTCCTTTCCGTTATGAAGATTTCAAGACCAAGCAAGTATTGGAACTAGAAGACGGTGAAAAGGCGGTTCTTTCTGGTCAAGTCGTGACTCCTGCTAGTGTCCAGTATTATGGTTTCAAGCGCAATCGCCTGCGCTTTAGTCTTAAGCAGGGAGAAGTCGTTTTTGCGGTGAACTTCTTTAACCAGCCCTATCTGGCTGATAAGATAGAGTTGGGAGCAACTCTTGCCGTCTTTGGAAAATGGGATCGTGCCAAGGCTAGTCTGACAGGGATGAAGGTCCTGGCTCAGGTGGAAGATGACCTCCAACCTGTTTATCGCTTGGCTCAGGGAATCAGTCAGGCCAGTTTGGTTAAGGTCATCAAGACGGCCTTTGATCAGGGGCTGGACCTCTTAATAGAAGAAAATCTTCCTCAGTCCTTGCTGGATAAATACAAACTCATGTCCCGTTGTCAGGCCGTTTGTGCCATGCATTTCCCCAAGGATTTGGCAGAATACAAGCAGGCCCTTCGCCGTATCAAGTTTGAGGAACTCTTTTATTTCCAAATGCAATTGCAGACCCTCAAGTCTGAAAATAGAGTTCAGGGAAGCGGTTTGGTTCTGAATTGGTCTCAGGAAAAAGTGACGGCTGTTAAAGAAAGTCTGCCTTTTGCCCTGACCCCAGCTCAAGAAAAGAGTTTGCAGGAAATTTTGACAGACATGAAGTCCGACCACCACATGAATCGTCTCCTACAAGGGGATGTGGGGAGCGGAAAAACGGTGGTCGCTGGCTTGGCCATGTTTGCGGCGGTGACAGCTGGTTATCAGGCTGCCCTCATGGTACCGACAGAAATCCTTGCAGAGCAACATTTTGAGAGTTTACAGAACCTTTTTCCAGACTTGAAATTAGCTCTTTTGACAGGTTCCTTGAAGTCGGCAGAAAAAAGAGAAGTCTTGGAAACCATTGCCAAGGGTGAGGCTGATTTGATTATCGGAACCCACGCTCTGATACAAGATGGGGTGGATTATGCTCGTCTTGGTTTGATTATCATCGATGAGCAGCACCGTTTTGGCGTGGGGCAAAGGCGTATTTTACGGGAAAAAGGCGACAATCCAGATGTTCTCATGATGACGGCGACTCCCATTCCACGGACGCTGGCCATCACAGCCTTTGGCGATATGGATGTTTCCATTATCGACCAGATGCCTGCGGGTCGGAAACCTATTGTGACACGTTGGATTAAGCATGAGCAACTGCCTCAGGTCTTGACTTGGTTAGAGGGGGAAATCCAAAAAGGTTCTCAAGCCTATGTCATCTCTCCCTTGATTGAAGAATCAGAAGCTCTGGATTTGAAAAATGCTATTGCCTTATCAGAGGAGCTGACGGCTCATTTTGCTGGTAAGGCAGAGGTGGCTCTTCTACATGGTAAGATGAAGAGTGACGAAAAAGACCAGATTATGCAGGAGTTCAAAGAGAGAAAAACGGATATTTTGGTTTCGACGACGGTTATCGAGGTCGGGGTCAATGTTCCCAATGCGACCGTTATGATTATCATGGATGCCGATCGGTTCGGTCTCAGCCAGCTTCACCAGCTCAGAGGTCGTGTCGGTCGGGGGGACAAGCAGTCCTATGCTGTTCTCGTTGCTAATCCCAAGACTGATTCTGGGAAAGACCGCATGCGCATCATGACAGAAACCACCAATGGATTTGTCCTTGCGGAGGAAGATTTGAAAATGCGGGGTTCGGGTGAGATTTTTGGAACCAGACAGTCAGGTCTCCCAGAGTTTCAAGTGGCTGATATTATAGAAGATTTTCCGATTTTAGAAGAAGGCAGAAAGGTTGCTAGCTACATTAGTTCGATAGAAGGTTGGCAAGAGGATTCGGAATGGCGCATGATTGCCCTTCATATGGAAAAGAAAGAACATTTAGATTAATACTCTTCGAAAATCAAATTTAAACCACGTCAACGTCGCCTTGCCGTACTCAAGTACAGCCTGCGGCTAGTTTCCTAGTTTGCTCTTTGATTTTCATTGAGTATAAGCTTTCTCTAAGAAAATCTTAAGCTAGTTTTCAGGTTTGCCCCTTATACTAGAGTCATCAAAAAGAAACGAGGACTCTCACATGACAGTAACGATTAAAGTAAATTACCAAACCACTTTTCAAAAGAAAGAAGCAACAAAATAAGCTTGAATAGGAGAAGAAGGGCAGAAATGCTCTTTTTTCGTTTCTAAAACTACTTTCAGCCTGTCATCCTAAAAGTAAAGAATCTAAAATCACTTTCTATTTGCTTTTCTTTCTTGCATTGCTTTTCTAGATATGCTACAGTTGTGATAGCGATTACAAAAAGGAGCATGCTATGAAAAATCCAGCTTTGTTAGAAGAAATTAAGACTTATAAAGGACGAGATGAGGTTCCAGAGGACTTTGATGCTTTCTGGGATGAGGAAGTGAAAAAAGTTTCAACTCTTCCAGCCTACCAGTTGGAGGAAAGAGATTTCTGCATTCCTCAAATCAAGTGCTATGAGTTAACATTTGAAGGAACCAATGAAGGAAAGATCTATGCGCGCGTCGTTCTTCCAAAGAGTGAGGAGAAGGTTCCGATAATCTTCCATTTCCATGGTTATATGGGACGTGGCTGGGACTGGGCCGACATGCTGTCCTATACCGTATCTGGTTACGGTGTTGTCTCCATAGATGTGCGGGGCCAGTCAGGTTACTCGCAAGACGGCTTGCGGTCTCCTCTAGGAAATACAGTTAAGGGGCATATTATCCGTGGTGCTGTGGAAGATCGGGAGCACCTCTTTTATAAGGATGTCTATTTGGATATTTACCAGTTGGTTGAAATTATTGCCAGTTTGTCTCAGGTTGATGAGAATCGTCTTTCTAGCTATGGTGCCTCTCAAGGAGGGGCTTTAGCTTTGGTTGCAGCAGCACTCAATCCTCGGATTCAGAAAACAGTTGCCATCTATCCCTTCTTGTCAGACTTTAGACGAGTGCTTGAGATTGGTAATACTAGCGAGGCTTACGACGAACTTTTCCGTTATTTCAAGTTTCACGATCCCTTCCATGAAACTGAGGAGGAAATCATGGCGACCCTGGCCTATATCGATGTGAAAAATCTCGCTCATCGTATCAAGGGTGAGGTTAAGATGATTACGGGCTTGGACGATGATGTTTGCTATCCTATTACCCAGTTTGCGATTTACAACCGTCTCACCTGCGATAAGACCTATCGCATCATGCCTGAGTATGCCCACGAAGCCATGAATGTCTTTGTAAATGACCAAGTATACAACTGGCTATGTGGTAGTGAGATTCCTTTTAAATATGTGAAGTGATGAATGAGAGAGCCTAGTAGCTCTCTTTTTGTACAGAGTCTAGTCAGCAAATATTCTAGTTCATATATACTTTGAAATTCAGTAACTCTTATAGCTATCACTGTATTTTAGGGAAAGAATGATAGAGTCCTTAATATGAACTATGATACGAATGCTTTGAAGCGGAAATGATAGACGAATGGCTATTTCTGAATCATACCCCAATGTTTTTCCCTGTATTAGAAAGGATATGGAAACTAAAGTCATCCATAAGAAGCCAAACCGATTTTTTCTTTGATTTTGTCATTCTTATGTCTAATGTGGTGAAACCTATTTCAATACATTGAAAATCACCTGTGAAATGTGTTATAATTTATAAGAAAATATACAGTTTCGCTACAAATGAACATTTATATATAAGTTTGTGTATAAGATGGTTTTCTCGTTAGGATAATATCTTGTAAAAACGATATTCCTGTAGATACAGTACTTAAATAGCATTTGTAAAGTAGCAAAATAGTCCATGTCTATTTTTATTGTAAGAATCAAAATAGAGAGTGTTATGCTAATGGAAACTGTAATATTTTATTTTTTAGAATATACTTGGATAAATTAACTTTGAAAGTTAAAGTGAGGTAATATATGTTTATATGTTTAAAGGGTTTAGGGAAATTTCGTAAATCCAAAGCTTATGGTTTGGTTGGTTGTTTGACACTATCAGCGGTGATTGGCTTAGCTGCACCAGAGTTACCAGTTATTGGTGGCGGGGTTGTTTATGCTGATGTCATTCAAGGTGGTAGCGATATTCAAGATGTGGATGTTCATAGTAAATCTGCAGAAGGTGTTGCTATGACTTACACCACTTATGACAGTGGAACGAGTGGAAAACAAACCGCATCAGGTAGCGGTGTCTTTGTAGCTCCGAATGTGATGGTAACAGTAGCTCATAACTACTATGATAAAAACCAAGAGGATAAGTCTGCGGTCTTGCGTGGTGGGGAGTCTGCTCGTAGTTATGTTGTGATGAACTCGGAAAAGGAGAAAAGCAATAAAGTACCTACTTCTGGTGTATCGGAAGCTCTTGAAAAAGACTCTATTCACTTGTATAACGGCAAAGACTTTGGTAAAGACTATAGCAACGACTTAGCAGTAGTGGTAACTAAAAAGCCTGTAGAAGCTATGACAGGTGGTGAGGACTCTCCAAGAGAGTTGAGTCATAAAGAGGTTTCTACTGGTGATAAAATCACTATGGTCGGATATCCCAATGATTTTTCTACTCCAAATTTAAGTAAAGAAAATAAAGCTCGCTTGAAAGACGGTAAGGCTTATTCAGTCTCAACAACTGTGAGCAGTATCAATAAAGAGAGTGGTGCAGTCACTTATCATTCCTCAGCTTTAGGAGGTTTTTCAGGTGCTCCTTTGTTTAATGATAAGGGAGAGGTAGTCGGTATCCACCAGCACGGAACAAATACTTCAAACGCTCCTGAGAGTGAGCGTATTGGCGGTGGTACTATCTTTACGGACAAGCACAGAGCTTGGATTCGTTCTATGATTGATAAATATGGTATAAAGGGTTGGTATATAGATGGTGCAAACCGTTACTACTATGATGAAAATCATATAGCTTTAAAAGATGTAGAGTCTGAGATTGATGGTGCTTTATATAGTTTTGATGAAAAAGGTCGAGCTACTTTAGTAAAAGGTGAAGAAAAAGGTCGTGTTCTACTTCGAGTGGAAGATACTAAAGGAACTCGTTTAATTTCAGATAAGGTTGTTCAGGAAGGTCCTGTTGGAAGTGGCTTGAATTTTCATTTAAGACAAAATCCAGACTTCAAACAGTTAATAGCAACTTCCCCAACAGCTAAAGTGGTATCCTATAACGGAGTGCCAATTAACAAACTAGCAAGTGATACTACTTGGTCTGATGAATATGTTAGTAAGTTAGCTTTAGGAGATACAATTATAAGAGCGGTAGTAGATTCGGTAACTCCTCCATCAACGTCTTCTTCGGATTTTGCAAGAACTGAAGTTGGTAAAGTCGATTTGAGTGGTAAATCGAATTTACCTGTACCTAGTAAAGAGGTGTTACAAGCTCCGAATGGCTCAGAAAATTTCTATGCTACAACGCACATTCAAACGCCAGATGGGTCGGGGTCAGGTACTTTAATTGCACCCAATTTGGTGTTAACAGTCGCTCATAATTTCTTAACAGTTAAAGGTTCTGAAGTAATTACTAAATCTGGTCGTACCAATACAGTGTATAAAGCAACTTTGCCGAATGGTAAGTCTGTGAATTTTTCAGATGATGATATTGTTTATTGGAATAAAAAAGATTCAGTATTTGGATTTAAAAATGACTTAGCTTTGGTTCGGTTAAAAGAAGCAGTAAAAGGAGTAACTCCTGTAGAGGTTGTAAAACAATCTTCGAAAGTTGCAGAGGGGGATTCAGTTTCGGTCTATGGTTTTCCAGATAACAAGCTAAGTCCAGTTTTAGATAGCAAAGTAGTAGGAACTACAGACTTCGGTTCTGGAATAGAGGGAATTAGCTATGGAGGTACGAAACCTGGAGCGTCTGGTGGTGGTCTTTATAATGATAAAGGTGCTTTAATTGGAGTTCACCAAAATGGTGTTGTAGGAAGCCGCAGTGGTGGTTTAGTCTTATCAAAAGAGCAGCTGGATTGGGTTCGTTCTTATATTGAGGGTCAACCAAAAGATCCTGTCTATGTGGAAGATAAAGAAGTGGAACCTTCTAAGAAGGATTCGGATAAGGATTTAGCTGGGAAATTAGATCCAAAAAAAGATAGTGGAAAAGAAGATTCTGGTATTTTAGGTACATCTGGTGACTTTGCAGCTCCTACAGTAGATAAGCCAGAGTTTAAAGGTGGAGTTCCTTTCACTGAATCTCCTATACTGGAAATCCCAGAGTATACGGGTGTATTATCAACCTTAGGAGAAGAATCGGCCCCAACAGTTGAACAGCATGACTTTACAGGCGGAGTTAACGGAGGCGAATCACTTGTTACAGAAGTTCCAGAGTATAGCGGTGTTCTCTCCACATTAGGAGACACTCCAGCCCCTATAGTAGCTAGGCCAGAGTTTAAAGGTGGCGTGAATGGGGGCGACTCACTTGTTACAGAAGTTCCAGAGTATAGCGGTATTATATCCACATTAGGTGATTCTCCAGCTCCTACAGTAGCTAAGCCAGAGTTTAAAGGCGGAGTGAATGGTGCGGATGCTGAGGTCCATCATATTTCAGACTATACAGGTGGAGTTCCTTTCATTGAATCTCCGATACTAGAAATCCCAGAGTATATGGGTGATACATTATCAACCTCAGGAGAAGAATCGGCCCCAACAGTTGAACACCATGACTTTACAGGCGGGGTTAATGGAGGCGACTCACTTGTTACAGAAGTTCCAGAGTATAGCGGTGTTCTATCCACATTAGGTGATTCTCCAGCTCCTACAGTCTCTAAGCCAGAGTTTACAGGTGGCGTGAATGGAGGCGACTCACTTGTTACAGAAGTTCCAGAGTATAGCGGTATTATATCCACATTAGGAGATTCTCCAGCTCCTACAGTCTCTAAGCCAGAGTTTACAGGTGGCGTGAATGGTGCGGTTGCTGAGATTCATCACCTTCCAGATTTCACAGGCGGAGTGAATACAGTAACTAGTGTTGTGTATGATGTAGAAAATTATACAGAAGTATTATCTACAGCAGGAGAAGGAAGTTCAGTAGTGAAATCTACTGATAAACAAGTAAATAATAAAGACAGTAAGGATGAAGCAGAAACTAAGCACGTTATCACAGAAATTGCTAGTTCACAACGTATTTTAAAAAATGAAACAGGAAGTATTCAAATTCAAGCTTCAGAAGAAGTATTGAAAAATGTGATAGGTATTCAAATTCAAGAAGTTCAAGTTAGTGATTTAAGTTCATTAAACTACAAAGCATTTGATATCAAATTGAAGGATGTAAATGGCAGATATGTCAAACCTGAAGGAAAAGTCCTTGTTACTTTTGCTACAGATCAGTCCGTTGAGAATGTTTATGCTGTAGATCCAGAAGGAAAACTACACACTATTGAATTCGAACAAAAAGATGGAAAGATTATTTTTGAGACTAATAATTCTAGTATTTATGCGATGACTTTCCGACACTCCATTGATAATCCACCATTTAAAAATATTACAGAAGATAACAAGGCTGAAGAACTTTCACTGTCATCTAAATTGTTATCAACAAATGAATACTCTGAATCTAATCGATTAGAGAATAAAGTAAGTAATAACGAACAGTCTAAGTTACCAAATACAGGTGAGAATAAATCAATAACAACAGTTTTGCTTGGTTTTGTGGGAATGATCCTTGGAGTAATGATTTCCTATAAACAAAAAGACAGTTAACTTTGTCTGAAATCTCACTTTGAACTTCTATGTTAATCTAAAATAAACCAGTCTGGAATCTAATAAGATAGTTAGAATTCTAGGCTGGTTTTATAGATATAAATTGGAATAGAGAGGTAAATAAAAATAATACTCAATTAAAATCAAAAAGCAAACTAGGAAGCTGACTGCAGACTGCACTTGAGTACGGTAAGGCGACGCTGACGCGTTTTAAATTAGTATAATAGATGTGAATTATTTTCTCTGCTGAAACTACTTTCAAGATACGCTGTTCTATAAAATACTTTTGAAACTGAAATCTATTCTATGACAAAGTATTGAAAGCGCTTTAAAAATAGTATATAATTGTCTCATAAGAAAAAAGGAAAAGGAGGAAAAAGGATGCCACAGATTACTAAAGAAGCCTTGATTGCACAAATCAAAGATGGAATCATTGTTTCTTGTCAGGCCCTTCCTCACGAACCGCTTTATACAGAAGCGGGAGGAGTCATCCCCTTGCTGGTCAAAGCGGCTGAGCAAGGTGGAGCAGTCGGTATTCGAGCCAATAGTGTTCGTGATATCAAGGAAATTAAAGAGGTTACAAAACTTCCGATTATAGGGATTATCAAACGAGATTATCCACCTCAAGAACCCTTCATCACTGCTACTATGAAAGAAGTTGATGAATTAGCAGAACTAGATATTGAAGTGATTGCTCTAGACTGTACTAAACGCGAACGCTACGATGGTTTGGAGATTCAGGAGTTTATCCGTCAGGTTAAGGAAAAATATCCTAACCAGCTCTTGATGGCTGATACTAGTACCTTCGAAGAAGGGTTAGCAGCCGTAGAAGCAGGAATTGACTTCGTTGGAACAACCTTATCAGGTTACACATCTTACAGTCCAAAGGTAGACGGTCCAGATTTTGAACTAATCAAGAAGTTCTGTGATGCGGGTGTAGATGTTATCGCTGAAGGGAAAATTCATACACCAGAACAAGCCAAACAAATCCTAGGATATGGAGTGCGAGGTATTGTTGTTGGTGGCGCTATTACTAGACCAAAAGAGATTACAGAACGCTTTGTTGCTGGTCTTAAATAACACAATCTCAAAATAGAGGAGAGTGGTGGAAGCGTCGGATAAAATGAAAACGTATACAGATGCAAACTTGCTCATTATCCAATATGGATACGCTTATAAATAGGAGAATACAAATGAAATTTAGAAAACTAGCTTGTACAGTGCTTGCGGGTGCTGCGATTCTTGGTCTTGCTGCTTGTGGAAATTCTGGCGGAAGTAAAGATGCTGCAAAATCGGGTAGCGATAGCGGAAAAACAGAAATCACTTGGTGGGCATTCCCAGTCTTCACTCAAGAAAAAACTGGTGATGGTGTTGGAACTTATGAAAAATCTATCATCGCAGCCTTTGAAAAAGCAAACCCAGATGTTAAAGTGAAATTGGAAACTATCGACTTTAAGTCAGGTCCAGAAAAAATCACTACAGCTATCGAAGCAGGTACAGCTCCTGACGTCCTCTTTGACGCACCAGGACGTATCATCCAATACGGTAAAAATGGAAAATTGGCTGACTTGAACGACCTCTTTACAGACGACTTTGTTAAAGATGTTAACAATGAAAATATTGTAAAAGCAAGTAAAGCTGGCGATAAAGCTTATATGTATCCAATCAGTTCAGCACCATTCTACATGGCTATGAACAAGAAAATGTTGGAAGAAGCTGGAGTTGCGAATCTTGTAAAAGAAGGCTGGACAACAGACGACTTTGAAAAAGTATTGAAAGCACTCAAAGCTAAAGGCTATACACCAGGTTCATTGTTCAGTTCAGGTCAAGGGGGAGACCAAGGAACACGTGCCTTCATTTCAAACCTTTATGGTGCTTCTGTAACTGATAAAGATGTTACTAAGTATACAACTGATGATCCTAAATTCGTTAAAGGTCTTGAAAAAGCAACTAGCTGGATTAAAGATGGTTTGTTGAATAATGGTTCACAATTTGATGGTGGAGCAGATATCCAAAACTTTGCTAACGGCCAAACATCATACACTACTCTTTGGGCACCATCTCAAAATGGTATCCAAGCTAAACTATTGGAAGCAAGTAAAGTAGAAGTGGTAGAAGTACCATTCCCATCTGATTCTGGTAAACCAGCTCTTGAATACCTTGTAAACGGATTTGCAGTATTTAACAACAAAGACGACAAGAAAATTGCTGCTTCTAAGAAATTTGTTCAATTCATCGCTGATGATAAAGAATGGGGTCCAAAAGATGTTGTTCGTACAGGAGCATTCCCAGTTCGTACATCATTTGGTAAACTCTATGATGACAAACGTATGGAAACAATCGGTGCTTGGACTAAGTACTACTCACCATACTACAATACAATTGATGGTTTTGCAGAAATGAGAACTCTATGGTTCCCAATGTTGCAATCAGTTTCAAATGGCGATCAAAAACCAGCTGATGCATTGAAAGCATTTACTGAAAAAGCAAACGAAACTATCAAAAAAGCTACTAAACAATAAACCCTAAACTAGATTTTGTAGCCCCTTTTCCCTTTGCACGCTTGTGTAAGAAAAGGGGGCTTTTATTTAAAAGGTAAATCATCATTCTCTTAGGAGATTATCAATAAAAGAAAAGGAAAGAGAGGTGCCGATAGTGAAAGTTAATAAAATTCGTATGAGAGAAACTATTATTTCTTATGCTTTCCTAGCGCCAGTTTTATTCTTCTTCATTGTCTTCGTTTTAGTACCAATGATTATGGGCTTTATCACAAGTTTCTTTAACTACTCTATGACTAGTTTTGAATTTGTGGGCTTAGATAACTATATCCGTATGTTTAAAGATCCTGTCTTTACAAAATCTCTGATTAACACAGTTATTTTGGTTGTTGGATCTGTACCGATTGTTGTTCTCTTTTCGCTCTTTGTGGCGTCGCAAACCTACCATCAAAATGCTATTGCCAGATCCTTCTACCGTTTTGTCTTTTTCCTTCCTGTCGTAACAGGTAGTGTTGCCGTAACGGTTGTATGGAAATGGATCTATGACCCACTATCAGGTATCTTGAACTTTGTGCTTAAATCAAGCCATATTATTACTCAAAATATTTCATGGCTGGGAGACAAACACTGGGCATTGCTGGCAATTATGATTATCCTCTTGACAACTTCAGTTGGTCAACCAATCATCCTCTACATAGCTGCTATGGGGAATATTGACAATTCATTGGTTGAAGCGGCTCGTGTAGACGGTGCAACTGAATTTCAAGTTTTCTGGAAGATTAAATGGCCAAGCCTTCTTCCAACAACTCTTTATATCGCAATCATCACAACAATCAACTCATTCCAAGTTTTCGCCTTGATTCAGCTTTTGACATCTGGTGGGCCAAACTACTCAACAAGTACCTTGATGTACTACCTATACGAAAAAGCCTTCCAATTGACAGAATATGGTTATGCCAACACAATTGGTGTCTTCTTGGCAGTCATGATTGCTATCGTAAGCTTTGTTCAATTTAAAGCACTCGGAAACGACGTAGAATATTAAAGAAAGGAGACAGCTATGCAATCTACACAAAAGAAACCATTAACAGCCTTTACTGTTATTTCAACAATCATTTTGCTCTTATTGACCGTGCTGTTCATCTTTCCATTCTACTGGATTTTGACAGGGGCATTTAAATCACAACCTGATACAATCGTAATTCCACCACAGTGGTTCCCTAAAATGCCAACCATGGAAAACTTCCAACAACTCATGGTGCAAAACCCTGCTATGCAATGGATGTGGAACTCAGTATTTATCTCATTGGTAACTATGTTCTTAGTCTGTGCAACTTCATCTCTAGCAGGTTATGTATTGGCTAAAAAACGTTTCTATGGTCAACGTATCCTCTTTGCAATCTTTATTGCTGCTATGGCTCTTCCAAAACAAGTTGTCCTTGTACCATTGGTACGTATCGTCAACTTCATGGGAATCCACGATACTCTCTGGGCAGTTATCTTGCCTTTGATTGGATGGCCATTTGGGGTTTTCCTTATGAAACAATTTAGTGAAAATATTCCAACAGAGTTGCTTGAATCAGCTAAAATTGATGGTTGTGGTGAGATTCGTACTTTCTGGAGCGTAGCTTTCCCAATTGTAAAACCAGGGTTTGCGGCTCTTGCAATCTTTACCTTCATCAATACTTGGAACGACTACTTCATGCAGTTGGTTATGTTGACTTCACGTAACAATTTGACTATTTCACTCGGTGTTGCGACCATGCAAGCCGAAATGGCAACCAACTATGGTTTAATCATGGCAGGTGCAGCTCTTGCTGCAGTGCCAATCGTAACAGTCTTCCTAGTCTTCCAAAAATCCTTCACACAAGGTATTACTATGGGAGCTGTTAAAGGATAAGAAACGATTTCTTTTACAGTATCAATTGGCTATTGCTAGCACTATCTAAAAGCCTCCGACAGTAAATGACACTGTTGGAGGTGTTAGTTTTAATCGCTTAATGACGATTTTTAAAGGAGAAAATAATGATTTTTGACGATTTGAAAAATATTAGCTTCTATAAAGGGATTCATCCCAATCTTGACAAGGCAATTGATTATCTTTATGAACATCGTAAAGATTCATTCGAGTTAGGAAAATATGATATTGATGGTGACAAGGTTTTTCTAGTTGTTCAAGAAAATGTCCTAAATAAAGCTGAAAATGACCAGTTTGAACATCACAAGAACTATGCAGACTTGCATTTATTGGTAGAAGGGCATGAATATTCGAGCTACGGTTCACGTATCAAAGATGAAGCAGTAGCATTTGACGAAACAAGTGATATTGGTTTTGTCCATTGTCATGAACACTACCCACTCTTGTTGGGGTATCACAATTTTGCGATTTTCTTCCCAGGAGAGCCACATCAACCAAATGGTTATGCAGGTATGGAAGATCAAGTTCGCAAGTATTTGTTTAAAATTTTAATTGATTAGAATGATAGATCGAGATAGCTGATGACTATCTTATATTCTTCGAAAATCAAATTCAAACCGCGTCAGCTTCGCCTTGGAATATATATGTGACTGATCTCGTCAGTCTTATCTACAACCTCAAAGCAGTGCTTTGAGCAACCTACGGCTAGCTTCCTAGTTTGCTCTTTGATTTTCATTGAGTATTATTGAACACTTTTGAAAATTGAGTTTAAGAGTTGAATCTTATCAATTGATAAATCGGAATGATTTAGCAAGTGATATAAATTATAGGGGGAGTAAAAGATGTCACAAAAAGGAAGAAGTCTCATCAAGGCTGCATTTGATACAGATAATTTTCTAATGCGAATTAGTGAGAAGGTTTTAGATATTGTAACAGTCAATCTTCTCTTTGTAGTAACTTGTTTGCCAATCGTAACGATTGGAGTAGCCAAAATTAGTCTCTATCAGACAATGTTTGAAATCAAGCAAAGTAGACGTGTTCCAGTTTTTAGAACCTATCTAAGAGTTTTTAGGCAAAACCTGAAACTAGGTTTTCAGTTGGGGATGTTAGAATTAGGAATTGTATTTCTAACTCTTTCAGATCTCTATCTTTTCTGGGGTCAAACAGCTCTGCCCTTCCAATTGGTGAAAGCTATTTGTCTAGGTATTCTTATCTTCCTCACCATTGTGATGTTGGCTAGTTACCCTATCGCGGCACGTTATGACCTATCTTGGAAAGAAATTCTTCAAAAAGGACTGATGTTGGCTAGTTTTAACGCTCCTTGGTTTATCTTGATGATCGCAACTATCTTTTTGATTTTGATGATTCTATATCTATCAGCCTTTACCCTTCTATTGGGAGGATCAGCTTTTATTCTCTTTGGTTTTGGACTTCTTGCTTTTTTACAAGTAGGAGTGATGGAAAAGCTATTTGCTAAGTATGAGTAAGGGTTGCAATTATTTCTGAAACTACTTTCAAACGCTCCAAACGCTATTCTATAAGCAAGAAACTAAAATCTAAGTGTCTACAAAATATTGAAAGCCTTTTCGGTAAAGTGTATACTAAAGAAGTAAAGAAAGAATCTGCTTTAGCAGAAAATAAAAATAATAGGAGAAAATCTATGTCAGATTTGAAAAAATACGAAGGTATCATTCCAGCCTTCTACGCATGTTATGATGAACAAGGAGAAGTAAGTCCAGAACGTACGCGTTCCTTGGTTCAATACTTTATTGATAAAGGTGTTCAAGGTCTTTATGTCAATGGTTCTTCTGGTGAATGTATCTACCAAAGTGTTGAAGACCGCAAGTTGATTTTGGAAGAAGTCATGGCAGTTGCCAAAGGTAAATTAACTATTATTGCCCATGTTGCTTGCAATAATACTAAAGATAGTATGGAACTAGCTCGCCATGCTGAAAGCTTGGGAGTAGATGCCATTGCAACGATTCCACCAATTTACTTCCGCTTGCCAGAATACTCAGTTGCCAAATACTGGAACGATATTAGTTCTGCAGCTCCAAATACAGACTATGTTATCTACAACATTCCTCAATTGGCAGGTGTTGCTTTGACTCCAAGTCTTTATACTGAAATGTTGAAGAATCCTCGTGTTATCGGTGTGAAGAACTCTTCTATGCCAGTTCAAGATATCCAAACTTTTGTTAGCCTTGGTGGAGAAGACCATATCGTCTTTAATGGTCCAGATGAGCAGTTCCTAGGAGGACGCCTCATGGGTGCTAAGGCTGGTATCGGTGGTACTTACGGTGCTATGCCAGAACTCTTCTTGAAACTTAACCAATTGATTGCGGATAAAGACTTGGAAACAGCGCGTGAATTACAATACGCTATCAACGCTATCATTGGTAAACTCACTTCTGCACATGGAAATATGTATGGTGTCATTAAAGAAGTCTTGAAGATCAATGAAGGACTTAATATTGGATCTGTTCGTTCACCTTTGACACCAGTGACTGAAGAAGATCGTCCAGTTGTGGAAGCAGCTGCAGCCTTGATTCGTGAAACCAAGGAGCGCTTCCTCTAATCTATAAGGAGGTATTTATGACACACTACGTTGCAATTGATATCGGTGGAACCAACATCAAATATGGCTTGATCGACCAAGAAGGCCAACTTGTTGAATCGCATGAAATGCCAACAGAAGCGCATCAGGGTGGACCTCATATCTTACAAAAGACCAAAGATATTGTAGCCAGCTATTTAGAAAAAGGCCCAGTAGCAGGTGTTGCCATTTCTTCTGCTGGGATGGTGGATCCAGACAAGGGTGAAATCTTCTATGCTGGTCCTCAAATCCCTAACTATGCAGGTACCCAGTTCAAAAAGGAAATCGAGACTAGCTTTACTATTCCTTGTGAGATTGAAAATGATGTCAACTGTGCAGGTCTAGCTGAGGCAGTATCTGGTTCAGGTAAGGGAGCGAGTGTCACTCTTTGCTTGACTATTGGAACCGGTATCGGTGGTTGTTTGATTATGGATGGGAAAGTTTTCCATGGATTTAGCAATTCAGCCTGTGAAGTTGGTTATATGCATATGCAGGATGGAGCGTTCCAAGATTTGGCTTCTACAACAGCCTTGGTTGAGTATGTAGCAGCAGGTCATGGAGATCCAGTTGACCAGTGGAATGGTCGACGTATTTTTAAGGAAGCTACTGAAGGAAACAAAATCTGCATGGAAGGCATTGACCGCATGGTAGATTACCTTGGGAAAGGTCTGGCAAATATTTGCTACGTTGCCAATCCAGAAGTGGTCATTCTCGGTGGTGGTATCATGGGGCAAGAGGCTATCCTCAAACCTAAGATCCGTACAGCCTTGAAAGAGGCTTTGGTACCAAGTTTAGCAGAAAAAACACGATTAGAATTTGCTCATCATCAAAATACGGCAGGTATGTTGGGTGCTTATTATCACTTTAAAACAAAACAATCCTAGTTTGGTTTAACCAAACTAGGATTTTCTAATCAAGTTCCCTTGACTTTCTTTATAATTGTGAGATAATAAAAAAAATATATAAAGGAATTATATAAAATGGCTATAGCGAATTCAAGTAAAATGGTAACCTTCCAAGCTAATAGAGAATTGGTAAACGATGCTATGGAAGTGTTAAAAGAACAAAATCTCTCTCTTTCATCAGCACTCAGATTATTTTTAAAGAATGTTGTCGTAACAAATGGAGTAGATTTACTGAGTGAAGAGGAATTAGAGAAGGAGTATTTGTTTAGACAATTACAAGCAGAAGTTCAAGAAAGTTATGCCAAGATTGAGGCTGGAAATTACTTGACAGATGAGGATGTCGTGACACGCTATGGATTATAAAAAATATAGGATTTTGTATTCTCCTAGAGTGATTGATAGTCTGGATAAAATATATCAGTATATAGCGGAGGAAATCGGTTTTGTAGAGGCTGCGAGAAGAAAAGTGGCGAGTATCAGAAAAGATATTAATCGTCTAGAAATTTTCCCCCAAGCTGGATTTGATGCCGATGAAAAATTTGGTAAGAAATTAGACCCTCGCTACCAAACGCGAGGATTGACCTTGAGTAAGGATTACATCGTATTATATACAATTGTTGAGGATACCGTCAGACTTGCTTATTTACTCCCTTCAAAAAGTGATTACATGAAATTATTCAAGACTAAGTCAAGATACGACTGATTCATAATCTTGAAGAGGTATGTTTGGTGATGAATAAAAATCCTAGTTTGGCTGAGCTAAACTAGGATTTTCTTATACGTTTTTGTCTACGATAGCCGTTGAGTTTCTTATTTTCCCAGTAGCTATTAAAGATTTTTTCCTTGCTTTCACGATTGATTTCCAAAAAGTAGGCATAAATCAAATCGATAAAGAAGAGCATAGGAAGTTGAGCGGATATTCGTTGGATGTAGGAGGGTTGGCTGTGGGTGGCTACAAGAACAGTCTCTGTATAGGCCTGACTATCTTTATTGGGAACACTTGTAAAAAGTACAGTCTTTGCCCCCATATCCTTAGCGTCTAATAGACTATCTAAAATAGAAGGTGTTGTACCAGAAAGTGAGAAACCGAGTACTAGACAATTTTCGTCCATAATACTGGTTGTCCAAGCAAAGCCGTCTTGATCGGTCAAGGCCTCGCAGACCACACCCAGACGCATGAAGCGCAATTTCATTTCACGAGCAACAAGGCCAGAACTCCCTGTTCCGAAGAAGTAGACACGCTCAGCATCTTCGATTAATTGGGCAATTCGTTCTAGTTGGACTTCGTCAATCAAGTCTTGTGTCTGTTCCCTCATATTGCTATAGCTTCTGAGGACTCGTTTGGTCAGTGGACTGTGCTTGGAGACTTGGTTGGCTTGATTTTCTGCCTGATGTTGGTATTGGAAAATGAATTCTCGGTAGCCAGTAAAGCCACACTTTTTAGCAAAGCGAGTTAGTGCGGCCTGAGAGATATGTAATTTTTGAGTGACTTGTTGAGAAGATAAATCATCTGTAATCGTTTCAGCTTGCAAAAAATAGCGAGCGATTTCTTGCTCTAGGTCTGTCATTTCTTCAAAATGTGAATCAATGACAGTTGCGATATCTGGTTTGTCCATAGGGAAGGCTCCTTTAAATGAGTCGTGTTGGAAAAAGACTAGATTATTGAACTTTTACATTCATTATAACATATAATATAGGGATGAATAAATAAAAACGTATCTTGCCGTAAAAACGAAAAAAAGCTTCTTGCTTTTCCATAATTTTCTGCTCAAATTGTGGTACAATGAAGAGTAAGATTTTAAGTTAGAAATGAGACTGATTTGTATGAGAAAATTTAACAGCCACTCGATTCCGATTCGGCTTAATTTATTGTTTTCAATCGTCATTTTACTCTTTATGACCATTATTGGTCGTTTGTTGTATATGCAGGTTTTGAACAAGGATTTTTACGAAAAAAAGCTAGCCTCAGCTAGTCAGACCAAGGTCACAACCAGTTCTGCCCGTGGGGAAATCTATGATGCTAGTGGAAAACCTTTGGTAGAAAATACGTTAAAGCAGGTTGTTTCCTTTACGCGTAGTAATAAAATGACGGCTAAAGATCTGAAAGAAATCGCTAGTCAGTTGCTTGGATATGTGAGTATCAGTTCGCCCAATTTGACAGAACGCCAGTTGGCTGATTACTATTTGGCTGATCCTGAAATCTATAAAAAAACAGTGGAGGCTCTCCCAGGTGAGAAACGCTTGGATTCAGATGGCAATCGTCTATCCGAATCAGAACTGTATAACAATGCGGTCGATAGTGTCCAAGCGAGTCAACTAAACTATACAGAGGATGAAAAGAAAGAAGTCTATCTTTTTAGTCAGTTAAATGCGGTTGGAAACTTTGCGACAGGAAGCATTGTGACGGATTCTTTGACAGATACCCAGATTGCTCTGATTGCCTCCGCTTCCAAGAAATTACCTGGTATCAGTATTTCTACTTCTTGGGAAAGAAAAGTTTTAGAAACTTCCCTTTCCTCTATAATTGGTAGTGTGTCGAGTGAAAAAGCTGGTCTCCCAGCGGAAGAAGCGGATGCCTATCTTAAAAAAGGTTATTCTCTTAATGACCGTGTTGGGACTTCTTACCTGGAAAAACAATACGAGGAAACCTTACAAGGAAAACGCTCGGTGAAAGAAATTCATCTAGATAAGTACGGTAACATGGAAAGTGTCGAAAATATCGAAGCTGGTACTAAAGGGAATAATATTAAACTGACCATTGATTTGGCCTTCCAAGATAGTGTAGATGCTTTGCTGAAAAGTTATTTCAATTCAGAGTTGGGAAATGGTGGGGCCAAGTATTCTGAAGGCGTGTATGCAGTCGCCCTTAATCCCAAAACAGGTGCTGTTTTATCCATGTCAGGGATCAAACATGACTTGAAAACAGGCGAGTTAACATCGGATTCCTTGGGAACGATAACCAATGTCTTTGTCCCAGGTTCGGTTGTAAAAGCGGCAACTATTAGTTCTGGTTGGGAAAATGGTGTGCTATCTGGTAATCAAACTTTGACAGACCAGTCAATTATTTTTCAAGGCTCACCCCCTATCAATTCTTGGTATACAGCTTTTTCTGGTCCGATGCCGATTACAGCTGTTCAAGCCTTGGAGTATTCATCCAATACCTATATGGTCCAAACGGCTTTAGGAATCATGGGATTAACTTATCAACCGAATATGATTGCAGGAATTGGAAACTTAGGATCAGCTATGGGGAAATTACGCTCAACCTTTGGTGAGTATGGTTTGGGATCAGCTACAGGTATTGATTTACCAGATGAATCTACTGGCTTTATTCCTAAAGATTATGATCTAGCTAATTATATTACGAATTCATTTGGTCAATTTGATAACTATACGCCGATGCAGTTGGCTCAGTATGTGGCAACTATTGCTAACAATGGAGTTCGTGTGGCTCCTCGTATTGTTGAAGGTATTTATGGAAATAATGATAAGGGAGGACTGGGCGACTTGATTCAGCAACTGAAACCGACAGAGATGAACAAGGTCAATATTTCTGACTCCGATATGAGTATCTTGCAACAAGGATTTTATCAGGTTGCCCATGGGACTAGTGGATTGACAACTGGTCGTGCCTTTTCAAATGGTGCCTTGGTATCTATTAGCGGAAAAACGGGTACAGCCGAAAGTTATGTGGCAGATGGTCAGCAAGCAACCAATACCAATGCGGTGGCCTATGCCCCATCTGATAATCCCCAAATTGCTGTGGCAGTGGTCTTTCCTCATAATACCAATCTAACAAATGGTGTAGGACCGTCCATTGCGCGTGATATTATCAATCTGTATCAAAAATACCATCCAATGAATTAGAAAGGAATTTATGCTTTATCCAACACCTATCGCCAAGCTAATTGACAGTTATTCTAAGTTACCAGGTATCGGGATTAAGACGGCTACGCGTTTGGCCTTTTATACCATTGGCATGTCTGATGACGACGTCAATGAATTTGCAAAAAATCTCCTTTCTGCTAAGAGAGAGCTGACCTATTGTTCCATCTGTGGTCGCTTGACCGATGATGATCCATGCTCCATCTGTACCGATCCAAGTCGTGACCAGACAACGATTTTGGTGCTAGAGGATAGTCGTGATGTGGCGGCCATGGAAAATATCCAAGAATATCATGGACTTTATCATGTTTTGCATGGCCTGATTTCCCCCATGAATGGCATCAGCCCAGATGATATCAATCTCAAGAGCCTCATGACTCGTCTCATGGATAGTGAGGTTTCAGAAGTCATCGTAGCAACCAATGCCACGGCAGATGGGGAAGCGACTTCCATGTATCTTTCACGCTTACTCAAGCCAGCTGGTATTAAGGTTACGCGTCTGGCACGAGGTCTTGCTGTGGGGGCAGATATCGAGTATGCGGACGAAGTTACACTCTTACGAGCCATTGAAAATCGGACAGAGCTGTAAGTCTAGATAAATTAATAAACTAAATTCATTTATACAAAAAATCAAGGAGATCGATATTTGTTTTATCGGTCTCTTTTTAGATTACTTTAAGACCAGTATCGGGTTCAAGTTTCAAAAAAGAAGCAAATATGATATACTAAAGAACGAGTATTCTATTAGAATTGGAACAAATAAAATGAAACAAACGATTATTCTTTTATATGGTGGGCGTAGTGCAGAGCGTGAAGTCTCTGTCCTTTCAGCTGAGAGTGTCATGCGTGCGGTCAACTACGATCGTTTCACAGTCAAGACTTTCTTCATTAGCCAGTCTGGTGACTTTATCAAAACTCAGGAATTTAGCCAGACTCCTGGTCAAGAGGACCGTCTCATGACCAATGAAACCATTGATTGGGATAAGAAAGTTGCTCCAAGTGCTATCTACGAAGAAGGTGCAGTGGTCTTTCCAGTTCTTCACGGTCCGATGGGAGAAGATGGCTCTGTTCAAGGATTCCTTGAAGTTTTGAAAATGCCTTATGTCGGCTGTAATATCTTATCATCTAGTCTTGCCATGGATAAAATCACGACCAAGCGTGTTTTAGAATCTGCTGGCATTGCCCAAGTTCCTTATGTGGCTATCGTTGAAGGGGACGATGTGACTGCTAAAATCGCTGAAGTGGAAGAAAAATTGACTTATCCAGTTTTCACAAAACCATCAAACATGGGTTCTAGTGTCGGTATTTCTAAGTCTGAAAATCAAGAAGAACTCCGTCAAGCCTTGAAACTTGCCTTCCAATATGACAGCCGTGTCTTGGTTGAGCAAGGAGTGAATGCCCGTGAAATCGAGGTTGGTCTCTTGGGTAACTACGATGTCAAAAGCACGTTGCCAGGGGAAGTAGTCAAGGATGTTGCCTTTTATGACTACGATGCCAAGTATATTGACAACAAGATTACTATGGACATCCCAGCCAACATCAGTGATGATGTAGTAGCTGTCATGCGCCAAAATGCAGAAACAGCCTTCCGTGCCATTGGTGGGCTCGGTCTCTCTCGTTGCGATTTCTTCTATACAGATAAGGGAGAGGTTTTCCTCAACGAGCTCAATACCATGCCAGGATTCACCCAGTGGTCTATGTATCCACTTCTTTGGGACAATATGGGAATTAGCTACCCAGACTTAATCGAGCGATTGGTTGATCTTGCCAAGGAAAGTTTTGACAAGCGCGAAGCGCATTTGCTATAAAAATGAAAGAGAGGGTAGGAGCCAGAACCATCACTGCAAGGTGACTAGAGTTCTCGAGCTTCGACCCTTTTTAAAGGAGTAGAAATGAAATTAACAATCCATGAAGTGGCTCAAGTTGTAGGAGCTAAAAATGATATCAGCATCTTTGAGGACACCCAGTTAGAGAAAGCTGAGTTTGACAGTCGTTTGATTGGGACTGGAGATTTATTTGTGCCACTCAAAGGTGCGCGTGATGGTCACGACTTTATCGAAACAGCTTTTGAAAATGGTGCAGTAGTAACCCTGTCTGAGAAAGAGGTCGCAAATCACCCCTACATTCTAGTAGACGACGTTTTGGCTGCCTTTCAATCACTAGCTGCCTACTATCTTGAGAAAACAGCTGTTGATGTCTTTGCTGTAACGGGTTCAAATGGTAAGACGACGACCAAGGATATGTTGGCGCATTTGCTATCAACAACCTACAAAACCTACAAAACACAAGGCAATTACAATAACGAGATTGGCCTTCCTTATACAGTTCTCCATATGCCTGAAGGAACAGAAAAGTTGGTCTTGGAGATGGGGCAGGATCACTTGGGAGATATTCGTCTCTTGTCTGAATTGGCCCGTCCAAAAACAGCCATCGTAACTTTGGTTGGAGAAGCCCATTTGGCCTTTTTCAAAGACCGTTCTGAGATTGCTAAAGGAAAAATGCAAATTGCTGATGGCATGGCTTCAGGTTCTTTACTTTTGGCGCCAGCTGACCCTATTGTAGAGGACTACTTGCCTACGGATAAGAAGGTGATTCGTTTTGGTCAGGGAACAGAGCTGGAAGTCACAGACTTGATTGAGCGCAAGGACAGTCTGACCTTTAAGGCTAATTTCTTGGAACAAGCCCTTGATTTGCCAGTGACTGGTAAGTACAATGCCACCAATGCTATGATTGCGTCCTATGTTGCCCTACAAGAAGGAGTTTCAGAGGAGCAGATTCGTCAGGCCTTCCAAAATCTTGAATTGACGCGTAACCGTACCGAGTGGAAGAAAGCATCCAATGGAGCAGATATCCTATCAGATGTTTACAATGCCAATCCGACTGCTATGAAATTAATTTTAGAGACTTTCTCTGCTATTCCAGCCAATGAAGGTGGCAAGAAAATTGCAGTGTTGGCGGATATGAAGGAACTGGGCGACCAGTCTGTTCAACTTCATAATCAGATGATCTTGAGCCTTTCGCCAGATGTGCTTGATACCCTTATTTTCTATGGAGAAGACATTGCTGAATTAGCCCAATTGGCCAGTCAAATGTTCCCAATCGGCCATGTTTATTACTTCAAAAAAACAGAAGACCAAGACCAATTTGAAGACCTAGTTAAGCAGGTCAAGGAAAGTCTAGGAGCTAATGACCAAATCTTGCTCAAAGGCTCTAACTCTATGAATCTAGCCAAGTTAGTAGAAAGTTTAGAAACTGAAGACAAGTAATTTTGTCAAACATTTACGTATTTCTAAATCCATTTTTCTTAAGTAGCATGGTATAATAAAATGCAGGAAAATTTTGAATCATGAGGAAGACTAGATGAATTTATGGGATATTTTCTTTACGACCCAAGCAACAGAGCCACCCAAGTTTGATCTTTTTTGGTATGTCAGTATATTTACACTCTTGGGTTTGACCTTCTATACAGCCTATCGCTATCGTGAAATGAAGGCTTACCAACGATTTTTCCAAATCTTGCAGGCAGTTCAGTTGATCCTACTTTATGGTTGGTATGGGGTCAACCATATGCCGCTGTCAGAAAGCCTACCTTTTTACCATTGCCGTATGGCTATGTTTGTGGTGCTTTTGCTTCCTGGTCAGTCTAAATATAGGCAGTATTTTGCATTACTAGGAACATTTGGGACATTAGCAGCCTTTGTTTATCCAGTGCCAGATGCTTATCCTTTCCCCCATATTGCGATTTTGTCCTTTATCTTTGGGCATTTAGCACTCTTGGGGAACTCTCTAGTTTATCTATTGAGACACTATAATGCGCGATTGTTGGATGTGAAGGGAATTTTTCTCATGACCTTTGCCCTAAATGCCTTGATTTTTGTGGTCAATTTGGTAACAGGTGGTGATTACGGATTCTTGACAAAACCGCCATTGGTTGGAGATCACGGCTTAGTAGCTAATTATTTAATCGTTTCTCTGGCCTTGGCAGCGGCGATTACATTGACAAAGAAAATCTTGGAACTATTTTTAGAACAAGAAGCAGAAAAAATGATTGCAAAGAAAGCTTAGAAATGAGCTTTCTTTTTTGTACAATAGACAGATTGTTGACAAAGTTTACAGTGAATGAATTTCTGAACAGAAAAACTAAAAAATTGGCTGGTAAATTTAGGAAAAAACTGAGCACGATGAGATTTTTTGTGTTATAATATTCTGTGAATAGCTATGCCTACGTTTAGCTATTGAATATTACGAAGTTAGAAACTTGGAAGATAGAGAGGATGCGATGTAATGGCTAGAGAAGGCTTTTTTACAGGTCTAGATATTGGAACAAGCTCTGTCAAGGTGCTTGTAGCCGAGCAGAGAAATGGTGAATTAAATGTAATTGGCGTGAGTAATGCCAAAAGTAAAGGTGTAAAGGATGGAATTATTGTTGATATTGATGCAGCAGCAACTGCTATCAAATCAGCAATTTCCCAAGCGGAAGAAAAAGCAGGCATTTCAATTAAATCAGTAAATGTTGGTTTACCAGCTAATCTCTTACAGGTAGAACCAACTCAGGGAATGATTCCAGTTACATCTGATACAAAAGAAATTACAGACCAAGATGTCGAAAATGTTGTCAAATCAGCTTTGACAAAGAGTATGACACCAGATCGTGAAGTCATTACTTTTATTCCAGAAGAATTTATCGTAGATGGTTTCCAAGGTATTCGTGACCCGCGTGGCATGATGGGTGTTCGTCTTGAAATGCGTGGTTTGCTTTACACAGGTCCACGTACTATTCTTCACAATTTACGTAAGACAGTTGAGCGTGCAGGTGTTCAGGTTGAAAATATTATTATTTCACCATTGGCTTTGGTTCGTTCAGTCTTGAACGAAGGAGAGCGTGAATTTGGAGCTACTGTGATTGATATGGGAGCAGGTCAAACAACTGTTGCTACAATCCGTAACCAAGAACTCCAGTTTACAAATATTCTTCAAGAAGGTGGAGATTATGTAACTAAGGATATCTCTAAAGTCTTGAAGACATCACAAAAACTAGCTGAAGGTTTGAAATTAAACTATGGAGAGGCTTATCCTCCTCTCGCAAGTAAAGAAACATTCCAAGTCGAAGTGATTGGGGAAGTAGAACCTGTTGAAGTAACAGAAAATTACTTGTCAGAGATTATTTCTGCACGAATTAAGCATATTTTTGAACAAATCAAACAAGACTTAGACAGAAGACATTTATTGGATCTTCCTGGTGGCATTGTTTTGATTGGTGGAACGGCTATTTTACCGGGTATTGTGGAGCTTGCTCAAGAAGTTTTTGGTGTTCGTGTGAAACTCTATGTTCCAAACCAAGTTGGAATTCGTAATCCGGCTTTTGCGCATGTGATTAGTCTGTCAGAATTCGCGGGACAATTGACAGAAGTACATCTCTTGGCTCAACGAGCAGTCAAGGGTGATGAAGGATTATTCCAACAACCGCTCAGTTTTGGGGGAATGATTCAGAAAACAGCTCAGTTTGTTCAATCAACTACTGTTCAACCAGCTCCTACTCCAGAAGTAGAACCTGTAGCTCCTGCAGAACAAGTTGCAGATTTTCAACAGACTTCACAAAATAAACCGAAATTAGCAGATCGTTTCCGTGGCTTGATCGGAAGCATGTTTGACGAATAAAGAGGAAAAATAAATTATGACATTTTCATTTGATACAGCTGCTGCCCAAGGTGCAGTGATTAAAGTAATTGGTGTCGGTGGAGGTGGTGGCAATGCCATCAACCGTATGGTCGACGAAGGTGTTACAGGCGTAGAATTTATCGCAGCAAATACAGATGTGCAAGCCTTGAGCAGTACAAAAGCTGAGACTGTTATTCAGTTAGGACCTAAATTGACTCGCGGTTTGGGTGCAGGAGGTCAACCTGAGGTTGGTCGTAAAGCTGCTGAAGAAAGCGAAGAAACACTGACTGAAGCTATCAGTGGCGCAGATATGGTCTTCATCACTGCTGGTATGGGAGGAGGCTCTGGAACTGGAGCTGCCCCTGTTATTGCTCGTATTGCAAAAGATTTAGGTGCTCTTACAGTTGGTGTTGTAACACGTCCGTTTGGTTTTGAAGGAAGCAAACGTGGACAATTTGCTGTAGAAGGAATCAATCAACTTCGTGAGCATGTAGATACTCTATTGATTATCTCGAACAACAACTTACTTGAGATTGTTGATAAGAAGACTCCACTTCTTGAAGCTCTTAGCGAGGCAGATAACGTTCTTCGTCAAGGTGTTCAAGGAATTACCGATTTGATTACCAATCCAGGATTGATTAACCTTGACTTTGCCGATGTGAAAACAGTTATGGCAAATAAAGGGAATGCTCTTATGGGTATTGGTATCGGTAGTGGAGAAGAACGTGTGGTAGAAGCAGCACGTAAGGCAATTTACTCTCCACTTCTTGAAACAACAATTGATGGAGCAGAAGATGTGATTGTCAACGTAACTGGTGGTCTTGACTTAACCTTGATTGAGGCAGAAGAGGCTTCACAAATTGTGAACCAAGCAGCAGGACAAGGAGTAAACATCTGGCTCGGTACTTCAATTGATGAAAGTATGCGTGATGAGATCCGTGTAACAGTTGTTGCAACGGGTGTTCGTCAAGATCGTGTAGAGAAGGTTGTGGCTCCACAAGCTAGACCTACTACCAACTACCGTGAGACAGTGAGACCAGCTCATTCACATGGATTTGATCGTCATTTTGATATGGCAGAAACGGCTGAATTGCCAAAGCAAAATCAACGTCGCTCGGAACAAGCTCAAGGATCTGCTTTTGGTGATTGGGATTTACGTCGCGAGACAATTGTTCGTCCGACTGATTCAGTAGTGTCACCGGTAGAACGTTTTGAAATTCCAAATTCACAAGATGAAGATGAGTTGGATACACCTCCATTTTTCAAAAATCGTTAAGTAAATGAATGTAAAAGAAAATACAGAACGTGTTTTTCTAGAAGTCGCAGAAGCAAGTCTGAGTGCTCATCGCGAGAGTGACTCAGTCTCTGTCATTGCAGTTACCAAGTATGTAGATGTACCGACAGCGGAAGCCTTGCTTCCGCTAGGGGTTCATCATATCGGTGAAAATCGTGTAGATAAGTTTCTAGAGAAATATCAAGCTTTAAAAGATCGAGATGTGACTTGGCATTTGATTGGTACCTTGCAAAGACGTAAGGTGAAAGATGTCATTCAATACGTTGATTATTTCCATGCATTGGATTCAGTAAAGCTAGCAGAGGAAATCCAAAAAAGAAGTGACCGAGTCATCAAGTGTTTCCTTCAAGTAAATATTTCTAACGAAGAAAGTAAACACGGCTTTTCGAGAGAAGAATTATTGGAAGTCTTGCCAGAGTTAGCCAAACTAGATAAGATTGAATATGTTGGTTTGATGACAATGGCGCCATTTGAGGCTAGCAGTGAACAGTTGAAAGCAATTTTCAAGGCGACTCAAGATTTACAAAAAGAAATCCAAGAAAAACAAATTCCAAAGATGCCTATGACCGAGTTAAGTATGGGAATGAGTCGTGATTATAAAGAAGCGATTCAATTCGGTTCCACCTTTGTTCGCATAGGTACAGCATTTTTTAAGTAGGAGAGAACCATGTCTTTAAAAGATAGATTCGATAGATTTATAGATTATTTTACGGAGGATGAGGATTTAAGTCTCCCTAATGAAAAACGAGATGAGCCCATTTTGACTCCAATAAATTCTACACAGGACAAGGCTCTTTCAACAAATCAAATACCACGCACAAGCACAAGTAGTACAAAAGAAGCTAATATTACTAGACTGCATGCACGTCAACAAGAGTTAGCCAAGCAAAGTCAGCATTCTACTGAAAAAGTAACAATCGATGTTCGTTACCCTAGAAAATATGAAGATGCGATAGAAATTGTTGATTTATTAGCAGGAAACGAAAGTATTTTGATTGATTTTCAATATATGACTGAAGTGCAAGCTCGTCGTTGTTTAGATTATCTGGATGGAGCTTGCCATGTTCTAGCTGGAAATTTGAAAAAGGTAGCTTCTACCATGTACCTGTTGACACCAGTGAATGTTATTGTAAATGTTGAAGATATTCGTTTACCAGATGAAGATCAACAGGGTGAGTTTGATTTTGATATGAGACGAAATAGAGGACGATAATGATTTTTTTAATTCGTCTGATTTATAATGCAGTGGATATTTACTCCCTGATTTTGGTAGCCTTTGCTGTCATGTCTTGGTTTCCAGGCGCCTACGAATCAAGTTTGGGTCGTTGGATTGTGGCATTGGTAAAACCAGTGCTTGCTCCTTTGCAACGCCTGCCTTTACAGATAGCAGGTCTAGATTTATCTGTTTGGGTTGCGATTGTTTTGGTTCGGTTTTTAGGGGAAAACTTAGTGCGTTTTCTGGCGATGATAGGATGAATAAAGGGATTTACCAGCATTTCTCTATAGAAGATCGTCCCTTTCTTGATAAGGGAATGGAATGGATAAAGAAGGTAGAAGATAGCTATGCTCCTTTTTTAACTCCTTTTATCAATCCTCATCAGGAGAAGCTATTAAAAATTTTAGCCAAAACCTATGATCTTGCTTGTAGTAGTAGTGGGGAATTCGTCTCAAGTGAGTATGTTCGAGTTTTATTATACCCAGATTATTTCCAGCCAGAGTTTTCAGATTTTGAAATGTCTCTCCAGGAAATTGTGTATTCCAATAAATTTGAACACTTAACGCATGCTAAGATTTTAGGGACAGTCATCAATCAATTAGGGATTGAACGGAAACTTTTTGGAGATATCCTAGTAGATGAAGAACGGGCGCAGATTATGATTAATCAGCAGTTTCTTCTTCTCTTTCAAGATGGATTAAAGAAAATTGGCCGTATACCCGTTTCGCTGGAGGAACGTCCTTTCACCGAGAAAATAGATAAGCTAGAACAGTATAGAGAGCTGGATTTATGCGTGTCTAGTTTTAGATTAGATGTTCTTTTATCAAATGTTTTAAAACTATCTAGAAATCAAGCAAACCAGTTGATTGATAAGAAACTTGTCCAAGTAAATTATCATATGGTAGACAAATCAGATTATACTGTTCAAGTTGGAGACTTGATTAGTGTTAGAAAATTTGGGCGTCTGAGGTTGCTTCAAGATAAGGGACAAACGAAAAAAGAGAAGAAAAAAATAACAGTCCAGTTGTTATTAAGTAAGTGAGGAAAAATATGCCAATTACATCGTTAGAAATCAAAGATAAAACCTTTAGCACACGCTTTAGAGGTTTTGATCCAGAAGAAGTAGATGAGTTTTTAGATATTGTAGTCCGTGATTATGAAGATTTAGTCCGCTCTAATCATGATAAGGATTTACATATTAAGAGTTTAGAAGATCGTTTGTCTTATTTTGATGAGATGAAAGATTCATTGAGCCAGTCTGTATTGATTGCCCAAGATACAGCTGAACGAGTAAAACAAGCTGCATCTGAACGTTCAAACAATATTATCCATCAAGCAGAGCAAGATGCACAACGTTTATTGGAAGAAGCTAAGTACAAGGCAAATGAAATTCTTCGTCACGCAACTGATAATGCTAAGAAAGTTGCTGTTGAAACAGAAGAATTGAAGAACAAGAGTCGTGTCTTCCACCAACGTCTTAAATCTACAATTGAGAGCCAGTTAGCAATTGTTGAATCTTCAGATTGGGAAGATATTCTTCGTCCAACAGCTACTTATCTTCAAACCAGTGATGAAGCCTTTAAAGAAGTGGTTAGCGAAGTGCTTGGAGAACCGATTCCAGCTCCAATTGAGGAAGAACCAATTGATATGACACGTCAATTTTCTCAGGCAGAAATGGCAGAGTTACAAGCTCGTATTGAGGCAGCCAATAAAGAATTGGCTGAATTTGAAGCTCAGGCTAAACAGGAAGTGGAAAATCCAACTCCTGTAGTGAGTCCTCAAATTGAAGAAGAGCCTGCTCATCCAGTTGGTCCAATGTATGAAGAGCCAGAAGTAGTCCCAAGCCATTACTCAGGCCCAACACCAGCTACTGAAGCTGTAAACTCAGAACCAGGTTTTGTGGCACCGCAAGAATCTGTTACAATTTTATAAGAAACGATGTGAGAACAATATCTTATCCTTATATTTCCAGCGAGTAGGAGATGGTGTGAGTCCTGCATTCCCTAATGATAAGATTATCCTCTCAAAAACTCAAGTCTGAAGCTAGTAAGATTTGACGTTCCCCACGTTACGGGAAAAGAGGGAGAAAGACTAGATCTTTTTCCGAACAAAGGTGGTACCACGATTTTCGTCCTTTTTGGCAGTCGTGGTTTTTAATTTGTTATTATTTATAAAGGAGATACCATGAAACTCAAAGATACCCTTAACCTTGGGAAAACAGCTTTCCCAATGCGTGCAGGCCTTCCTACCAAAGAGCCAGTTTGGCAAAAGGAATGGGAAGATGCAAAACTTTACCAACGTCGTCAAGAATTGAACCAAGGAAAACCTCATTTCACCTTGCATGATGGCCCTCCATACGCGAACGGAAATATCCACGTTGGACATGCTATGAACAAGATTTCAAAAGATATCATTGTTCGCTCAAAATCAATGTCAGGTTTTTATGCACCATTTATCCCAGGTTGGGATACTCATGGTCTGCCAATCGAGCAAGTTTTGGCAAAACAAGGTGTTAAACGCAAAGAAATGGACTTGGTTGAGTACTTGAAACTTTGCCGTGAATACGCTCTTTCTCAAGTAGATAAACAACGTGAAGACTTTAAACGTTTGGGGGTTTCTGGTGACTGGGAAAATCCATATGTGACTTTGACTCCTGATTATGAAGCAGCCCAAATCCGTGTCTTCGGTGAGATGGCTAATAAAGGTTATATCTACCGTGGTGCAAAACCAGTTTACTGGTCTTGGTCATCTGAGTCAGCCCTTGCGGAAGCGGAGATTGAATACCATGACTTGGTTTCAACTTCCCTTTACTATGCCAATAAGGTAAAAGATGGCAAAGGTGTTCTAGATACAGATACTTACATCGCTGTCTGGACAACTACTCCATTTACCATTACAGCTTCTCGTGGTTTGACTGTTGGAGCGGATATTGATTACGTTTTGGTTCAACCTGCTGGTGAAACTCGTAAGTTTGTGGTTGCTGCAGAATTGTTGACTAGCTTGTCTGAGAAATTTGGCTGGGCTGATGTTCAAGTTTTGGCAACTTACCGTGGTCAAGAACTCAACCACATCGTAACAGAACACCCATGGGATACAGCTGTAGATGAATTGGTTATCCTTGGTGATCACGTTACCACTGACTCTGGTACTGGTATTGTCCATACAGCCCCTGGTTTTGGTGAAGACGACTACAATGTCGGTATTGCTAATGGTCTTGAAGTTGCGGTCACTGTTGATGAACGCGGTATCATGATGGCTAATGCTGGTGCTGAGTTTGAAGGTCAATTCTATGAAAAGGTAGTTCCAACTGTTATCGAGAAACTTGGTAACCTCCTTCTTGCCCAAGAAGAAATCTCTCACTCATATCCATTTGACTGGCGTACTAAGAAACCAATCATCTGGCGTGCAGTACCACAATGGTTTGCCTCAGTTTCTAAATTCCGCCAAGAAATCTTGGATGAAATTGAAAAGGTGAAATTCCACTCAGAATGGGGTAAAGTCCGTCTTTACAATATGATCCGTGACCGTGGCGACTGGGTTATCTCTCGTCAACGTGCTTGGGGTGTTCCACTTCCAATCTTCTACGCTGAAGACGGTACAGCTATCATGACTGCTGAAACTATTGAACATGTGGCTCAACTCTTTGAAGTACACGGTTCAAGCATTTGGTGGGAACGTGATGCTAAGGATCTCTTGCCAGAAGGATTTAGCCACCCAGGTTCACCAAATGGTGAGTTCAAGAAAGAAACTGATATCATGGACGTTTGGTTTGACTCAGGTTCATCATGGAATGGGGTTGTTGTAAACCGTCCAGAGTTGACTTACCCAGCAGACCTTTACCTAGAAGGTTCTGACCAATACCGTGGTTGGTTCAACTCTTCACTCATCACATCTGTTGCCAACCATGGCGTGGCACCTTACAAACAAATCTTGTCACAAGGTTTTGCTTTGGATGGTAAAGGTGAGAAGATGTCTAAATCTCTTGGGAATACCATTGCTCCAAGCGATGTTGAAAAACAATTTGGTGCAGAAATCTTGCGTCTATGGGTAACTAGTGTGGACTCAAGCAACGATGTGCGTATCTCTATGGATATCTTGAGCCAAGTCTCTGAAACTTACCGTAAGATCCGTAACACTCTTCGTTTCTTGATTGCTAACACATCTGACTTTAACCCAGCTGAGGATGCGGTAGCTTACGAAGAACTACGTTCAGTTGATAAGTACATGACGATTCGCTTTAACCAGCTTGTGAAAACGATTCGTGATGCTTACGCAAACTTTGAATTCTTGACAATTTACAAGGCCTTGGTGAACTTTATCAACGTTGACTTGTCAGCCTTTTACCTTGATTTTGCTAAGGACGTTGTTTATATCGAAGGTGCTAAATCACTGGAACGTCGTCAAATGCAGACTGTTTTCTATGATATTCTTGTGAAAATCACCAAACTCTTGACACCAATCCTTCCTCACACTGCGGAAGAAATCTGGTCATATCTTGAGTTTGAAGCTGAAGACTTCGTTCAATTGTCAGAATTGCCAGAAGCAGAAACTTTTGCTAATCAAGAAGAAATCTTGGATACATGGGCAGCCTTCATGGACTTCCGTGGACAAGCTCAAAAGGCCTTGGAAGAAGCTCGTAATGCAAAAGTAATCGGTAAATCACTTGAAGCTCACTTGACAGTTTATCCAAATGAAGTGGTGAAAACTCTACTCGAAGCAGTAAACAGCAATGTAGCTCAACTTTTGATCGTGTCTGAATTGACTATCGCAGAAGGACCAGCTCCAGAATCTGCCGTTAGTTTCGAAGATGTAGCCTTTACAGTTGAACGTGCTGCAGGCCAAGTATGTGACCGTTGCCGTCGTATCGACCCAACAACAGCAGAACGTAGCTACCACGCAGTCATCTGTGACCACTGTGCAAGCATCGTAGAAGAAAACTTTGCGGATGCAGTCGCAGAAGGATTTGAAGAGAAGTAAGGTTGTTGTATTATACTAAGAAGGAAAAGGACTGCCAAACAGTCCTTTCCTTTTTGGTTTTGACTAGCTTTTTTGTGAAAAATTGTGTAAAATAGAATAGATAAACGAGGGGAAACCTCGGAAAATTTAAAGGAGAATCCATCTAATGGTAAAATTGGTTTTTGCTCGCCACGGTGAGTCTGAATGGAACAAAGCTAACCTTTTCACTGGTTGGGCTGATGTTGATTTGTCTGAAAAAGGTACACAACAAGCGATTGACGCTGGTAAATTGATCAAAGAAGCTGGTATCGAATTTGACCAAGCTTATACTTCAGTATTGAAACGTGCTATCAAAACTACTAACTTGGCTCTTGAAGCTGCTGACCAATTGTGGGTTCCAGTTGAAAAATCATGGCGTTTGAACGAACGTCACTATGGTGGTTTGACTGGTAAAAACAAGGCTGAAGCTGCTGAACAATTTGGTGATGAGCAAGTTCACATCTGGCGTCGTTCATACGATGTATTGCCTCCAAACATGGATCGTGATGATGAGCACTCAGCTCACACAGACCGTCGTTACGCTTCACTTGACGACTCAGTAATTCCAGATGCTGAAAACTTGAAAGTAACTTTGGAACGTGCCCTTCCATTCTGGGAAGACAAGATCGCTCCAGCACTTAAAGGTGGTAAAAATGTATTTGTAGGAGCTCATGGTAACTCAATCCGTGCCCTTGTAAAACACATCAAAGGTTTGTCAGATGACGAAATCATGGACGTGGAAATCCCTAACTTCCCACCATTGGTATTCGAATTCGACGAAAAATTGAACGTAGTTTCTGAATACTACCTTGGAAAATAAAAAATTGTAAGTCTAGAATTAATTTCTAGGCTTTTTGTTTTTGTTCCCAGTTTTCAACGACTTGAAAAAGCGATATAATGATATTAAATATGAAAGAAAGAGAAAATGATATGGCTTATATTGAGATGAAACATTGTTACAAGCGTTATCAGGTTGGGGACACGGAGATTGTGGCCAATCGTGATGTGAATTTTGAGATTGAAAAAGGGGAGCTGGTGATTATCCTTGGTGCGTCAGGTGCTGGTAAGTCAACAGTTCTTAACCTTCTTGGGGGAATGGATACCAACGACGAGGGGGAAATCTGGATTGATGGTGTCAATATTGCAGACTATAGTTCCCACCAGAGAACCAATTACCGCCGCAATGATGTCGGTTTTGTTTTTCAGTTTTATAATCTAGTTTCCAATCTAACTGCTAAGGAAAATGTGGAGTTGGCTTCAGAAATCGTGACAGGTGCCTTGAATCCTGACCAGGTCTTGACAGATGTAGGTCTTGCTCATCGTCTCAATAATTTTCCAGCCCAGCTTTCTGGAGGGGAGCAACAGCGAGTCTCCATTGCACGCGCGGTAGCCAAAAATCCTAAAATTCTCCTTTGTGATGAACCGACTGGAGCCTTGGATTATCAGACAGGCAAGCAGGTTTTGAAGATTCTCCAAGACATGTCTCGTCAAAAGGGAGCGACGGTAATCGTCGTGACTCACAATGGAGCTTTGGCGCCCATTGCTGATCGCGTGATTCATATGCACGATGCCAGTGTCAAGGATGTGGTGATCAACCAGCATCCTCAGGATATCGATACATTGGAGTACTAGCATGATCAAGCGAAAAACCTATTGGAAGGACTTGATTCAGTCCTTCACAGGCTCCAAAGGGCGTTTTTTATCCATCTTAACCTTGATGATGCTGGGTTCTTTAGCTCTAGTAGGCCTCAAAGTAACCAGTCCCAACATGGAGGCGACAGCTAATGCTTATTTAAGAACTGCTAAAACCTTGGATTTGGCAGTCATGTCTAATTATGGTTTGAATCAAGCAGATAAAGAAGAACTAGAACAGATAGAGGGCGCAGAGGTTGAGTTTGGCTATTTGACAGATGTGACTATGGAGAATGGGCAGGATGCCATTCGGCTGTACTCCAAATCAGAGCGAATTTCAACCTTTCAGCTAAGAGAGGGACGACTTCCTCAGTCAGACAAGGAAATCGCCTTGGCCACTCATTTGCAGGGTCAATATCGTATAGGACAGGAGATTAGCTTTAAAGAAAAAGAAGGCGGTCATTCCCCTTTAAAAGACCATACTTTTACCATTACCGGTTTTGTGGATTCGGCTGAAATCCACTCCCAGCGAGATATGGGCTATGCAGGAAGTGGAAGTGGGACTCTGACAGCCTATGGAGTGATTTTACCTAGTCAGTTTGATCAGAAAGTCTACAATATAGCTCGTTTGAAATATCAAGATTTAGCAGACTTAAATGCTTTTTCAGAAGCTTATGAAGAAAAATCCAAGCAACATCAGGAAGACCTTGAACAAGCTTTATCAGATAATGGCAAGGTACGTTTGCAACTCTTGAAAAAAGAAGGACAAGAGTCTCTAGACAAAGGTCAAGAGACTCTTGACAAGGCTGAGACTAATTTGCAGGAAGGCAAGCGTCGTTTAGCAACTGCCCAAGCTCGTTTACAGGCTCAGGAAAGTCAACTAGCCTTGCTGCCTCAAGCTCAGAGAGAGCAAGCCAGTGCTCAATTTACCCAAGCCAAGCAGGAATTGAGCAAGGAAGAGGATAAACTAAAGCAGGCTGAACAAAATCTAGCCCAAGAAAAGGAAAAATTAGAAAAACATCAGCAAGTCTTGGATGAATTAGCTGAGCCAAGGTATCAGGTCTATAATCGTCAGACCATTCCTGGCGGTCAAGGCTACCTCATGTATAGCAATGCTTCATCCAGTATTCGAGCAGTGGGTAATATCTTTCCTGTGGTTCTTTATGCCGTAGCAGCCATGGTGACCTTTACAACTATGACTCGCTTTGTGGATGAAGAGCGAACACATGCAGGTATCTTTAAGGCCTTGGGCTATCGCAGTAAGGATATTATCGCTAAATTTCTCCTCTATGGTCTAGTAGCTGGGACTGTCGGAACAGCTCTAGGTAGTATACTTGGCCATTATTTACTAGCTAGTGTGATTTCAAGTGTCATTACAAAAGGCATGGTGGTGGGAGAAACCCAGATTCAGTTCTATTGGACCTATAGCTTACTGGCTCTTGTCTTAAGTTGGGTGGCGAGTGTGTTACCAGCCTATCTAGTGGCTCGTAGGGAACTGCATGACGAAGCAGCCCAGCTTTTACTGCCTAAACCTCCTGTTAAAGGAGCTAAAATCTTACTGGAGCGCATCGGTTTTATCTGGCGCCGTCTCAGTTTTACTCATAAGGTAACAGCCCGCAATATCTTCCGTTATAAGCAGCGGATGTTGATGACGATTTTTGGTGTGGCAGGTTCAGTCGCTCTGCTCTTTGCCGGTTTGGGAATTCAATCCTCTGTAGCGGGAGTTCCGTCTAGACAGTTTCAACAAATTCAACAGTATCAAATGATTGTCTCTGAAAATCCTAGTGCGACCAATCAAGACAAAGCAGAATTGGAAGAAGTGTTGAAAGGACAAGATATCCAAGCCTACCAGAAAATATATTCTAAAACGCTAGACAAGGATTTCAAAGGTAAGGCTGGTCTTCAAACCATTACCCTTATGATGATAGATAAGGAAGATTTTACACCCTTTATCCATCTGCAACATCATCAGCAAGAGCTGACATTAAAAAATGGCGTTGTTATTACAGCTAAACTAGCTCAGCTGGCAGGTGTCAAGGTTGGGCAGACTTTAGAAATTGAAGGTAAGGAACTAAAGGTCGCTGCCATTGCTGAGAACTACGTTGGTCACTTTATTTATATGAGTCAGGCTAGCTATGAGCAAATTTACGTACAGGTGCCCCAAGCCAACACTTATCTGGTTACGCTAAAGGATTTTAGTGCTACTAGTATCGAAAGGCAGGCAGGTTTACTTATGAATCAAGCTGCGGTGTCCAGTGTTGTCCAGAATGCTTCAGCTATTCAACTCTTTGACTCTGTCGCCAGCTCCCTCAATCAGACCATGACCATCTTGGTCATCGTATCGGTTCTGTTGGCTATTGTTATTCTTTACAATCTCACCAATATCAACGTAGCTGAGAGAATCCGTGAACTCTCCACTATCAAGGTTCTCGGTTTTCATAGTAATGAAGTCACCCTCTACATTTACCGTGAAACGATTGTGCTGTCCCTTGTGGGAATCGTACTTGGTCTGGTAGCTGGTTTCTATTTACACCAATTTTTGATTCAAATGATTTCGCCAGCGACTATTCTCTTTTATCCGCAGGTAGGTTGGGAAGTCTATGTAATCCCCGTGACGGCAGTAAGTATCATTTTGATCTTGCTAGGTTTCTTTGTTAATCATCATTTGAGAAAGATTGATATGCTTGAAGCCTTGAAATCTGTAGAGTAATACTCTTCTAGAATCTCTTCAAACAACATTAGCTATATCTGCAACCTCAAAGCAGTGTCTTGAACAGCCTACGGCTAGCTTCCTGCTTTACTCTTTGATTTTCATTGAGTATAAGGTAGTTGTTTTTAGCTGATTGAACTTGAATTTACTCGTAAATCATGACCACCCGCATAGCGGGTGGTTTTTTTGTCTCGCACCTAGCGGAGCGAGACGGACTAATAGTCACATAATTATAAGGCTGATAGTATTAATTTCACTATCAGCCTTACAGGTTATTTAACGTTTCAGAAAAACTATAATGTCAATATTAACTAAACAGTATCTAATTCCTTCAAATAATTTTCTATCTTCATCAACATTAAAGGATTGTTATAAATCTTACATAACTCTCTTGCTTCTATATAATAATTTTTGACTTGTTCTTTGTCTAGAAATTTGGCTCCAGCATTTCCTACAAGAATAAGTAGAGAAGCCAGTTGGTAGCTTGTCTGTCTTTGTTTACAGAGTTCAATCGTCTCAAGAGCTTCTTGGATGGCCTCGTTATATTTTTCCTTTGACACTAGGTAGTGAGCGTAGTTGTAACGAACTCTGATGTAGCCAAATAAAAACTCTTGATGCTCAAAATTTTTTGTCTGATATAACTCCATTAAATGAGAGTAGTTTGCCTCATATTCTTGTTCACGACCCACTAAGGAATGGAAATTAGATAGAGTATTCAATACCTTTAAATAAATCAGAGTATTTGAAGAGACTTTTAATAATATATTTTCCAATGAAGAAATAGCCTCACACTTACTGTCATATTGATAGAAGTCAATAATAGCTTTAATCCATTCAAGGTAAATTCGGTCTTCTAGTGTTAGAAAAGTACTTCGTTCAATCTCTATTCTATAAATATATTCCAAATCGTCATAATTTCTATCATCTAATAGGCGAGCAGATAATTGCTTGAAATTAGAGAGGTTAGATTTAATTTCAATTTGTTCATTAAAAAAATAATCTAATGGTACTTCAAGTCGTTGTGAGAGTTTGAACAAAAGGTCTGCGGAGGGAATGAAATGCCCTCTCTCAATTTTACTAATCTGGCTTTGTTCACAAATTCCTTCTGCAAGAGTTTGTTGGGAGAGTCTCAACTCTTTTCTTTTCAATCTGAATTTCTCTGCGAGTGTATTCATTAAAGATAATAAACCTTCCTATTTGCTTAATTTCATTATAAAATTTTTAGTTCAAAATAGCAAGTTAAAGGGATGAATAATTCCCTATGGTAATAAAAAAATAAAAAAGTCAAAAATTACATAAAAATACTTGGCTAAATAATATATATATGCTAGAATAAAAACAAGGAAACAGAAAGGGGTTTCATTGCATGAGAAAAAAACGTGGAATTAAAAAATTAGTTACATTTGCATTACTAGGGGTTTTTATGTTTAGTAATACAATTCCTTACCAACAGTTTATTCAGAAGAATAAACGATTGGAGATTCGAGTCCAATCACAAAAGAAGTCTGATGGTCTTGATGTTGGGAAGACTGATTGATTTCGGATTACTTTAAAATTCAACTATTTAGAGAAAGGTATTCTTATGAGAGCTTGTAACAATACCAGATAGATATAAGAATGGAGATGTTTGATAAAATGCTTTCATAGCTAACCAACTGTTGAAAATTATGAGTTACAGAATCTAAAGTATTTAAGATTAGTTTATAAAATTAGGTCTCTGCCTGTAGGAAGGAACGTGCAGTTAGAAAGGAGGAAAAAATAGGATACTATAATTCAGACTGAGATTTCTAATTAAAATATGTAGTTGCATTTCGCTCATTTTCATAATATTTCATTTAGAGGAGTAATAATATGTTAAACTTTAGAAAAGTAGTTGCATCATCCCTTGCCGTTTTGGCATTTAGTTTGGCTCTTCCTGTTTTGGCAGCTTCTCACCGTGGTGGCGAGTGGACCTATGGAGGCTATCATGATCCAAATAATTGGGGAGCATTTTCGAATTATTATCATGATTCAGAGTATCACTGGGCCTATGTCGGAAGTAATGGACGTGACAATCAAAAAACAGCTTATGCAGGAGCACGTAGTGCGGCCTATGCGTTTGTTAATACAAATTTTGGGGAGCAAGTTACATTTGATGCGGGATGGTAAAGAATAATTGAAGAAGATTCTTTTATCAATAGTTTAGTAAGCTTGTTAGTTTATAGAGGGAAGGGGTATTTCTGCCCTCTATTTTAGAATAAGGAATGCACTATGAAAAAATTATTTATACTCATATCCAACCTGCTTGCTAGTTTGTTCTTTGTTTGGGTATTTACCATTTGGACTGATACATATGTCTCCAATTATTACCCCAACGTTGTTGTACGTGATTCTTCCCCTGAAACAACTTTTCAGCATGTTGCTACACGCTTGGAAAAACTAGCAGAAGAAACGGATAGCTTTATTGCGATTCAACACCAAGATCTTAACTCAGAAGGTACTACAGTTTTTTCTTATACGACCTTTGGGGACGGAAAGTTGCCTGATGGGCTTCAGGAAAAAAATCTAGAAGATGCTCAAAGTAGTAGTGTTGAAACAAACTATTTTGTATTCGATGGAAACCTAGATATTCACTTGCTAAGGGAGGAGCTAAGTCAACTTGGCTTGACTAACATGCACCTGATAATTCCATCTAAACTATCTACGTTAATGGCTATCTTTAGTAACGGATTTCAGTTAATCAGTTTATTGATTTTCATCTTAACCTTTGGAGCACTGACTTTAATTAGTCAAATTAGCCAATTACGGTCGTCGGGCGTTCGCCTCATTTCAGGAGAGAAACGGTGGTCCATTTTCCTTAGACCAGTTGGTGAGGATTTGAAAGGGATAGCTGTTGGTTTCAGTTTAGCTGGCGTGCTCGCCATTCTTATACAAAAAATTCTGTCGCTTCCAACGCAATCCCTAATGACCATAGGAGAAGGCTTGCTCAGTTATAATCTCATCTTGTTGTCGATCTCCCTGTTTTTCGCTCAACTCTTCGCAGTTGGGATAAAAAAGATACACCTGATGCAGATTATAAAAGGGCAAGTGCCTGTCAGAGGAATCATTAGTTTGATTTTAATCGGTCAACTATTAGCGATTATTATTGTAACGCTGGGAATAGGGAGTAGCTTAAAGTATTCCCAAGCCTGGCAACAGCATCGGATTGGACAAGAGGCTTGGAGCCAGGAAAGGCAACTGATTACCCTATCATTCAGCCGTGAAGGAACGAGTCCTGGTTTTGATGAACAAGCTCAAAGGAAACTCAGAACTTGGTATCAATTGATGGATCTGGCTGTTTCAGAAAAAAAGGCTTTCTTATCTAGACACCAGTTAATTGACCGTTCTTTGCAAAATGGCATGGCTTCCTCCAAAAACTTGACAACCTCTACAGAATGGCACGATTACAGCCCGAATGGCAATGTCCTTATCGTCACACCGCAATACTTGGAGCGTCAAAACATTCCTGTAGATACAACTATTGAGCAAAAGATGAATCACCTTGATGTAGGGGAGTTTGTCTTATTGTTGCCTGAACACCTCCGTTCAGAGGAAGAACATTATAAATCTGTTTTTGAAGACGACTTAACCAGTCGCATGTCTAGTCGAGATGAACGACAGCAAATGACTGCTACGGTAGGTTATTTGGAATCAGGTCAGGATCGTTTTGTGTATAATACGACCCCTATTTCTTACCAGCAGTTTTTGAAAGATCCAATCATCATTGTTATAACACCCCAATCAACTGGTCCACAGTCCATTTTGTTTTGGGTAGACGCAGTACAGAACTACGTTCTCTTTAATCAATTGTCTGATGCCCAGGAGCTTATCCAGAGACAAGGCATTGAAAATTGGGTCTCAGAAATGCAAACAGGTTACCACAACTACATCACATTATTGGATAATATCCAGAGGGAACGTTGGGTAATGCTAGCAGGAGCTGTGCTTGGGATTGCAACTTCAATCTTGTTGTTTAACACTATGAATAGGCTCTACTTTGAAGAATTTAGACGTGCCATTTTTATCAAACGCATTGCAGGTCTCAGGTTCTTAGAAATCCATCGCACTTATCTCTTTGCTCAACTGGGTGTGTTTTTACTGGGATTTATTGCGAGTGTATTTCTTATGGTAGAGATAGTAGTTGCTTTCTTAGTCTCGTTACTCTTTACTGGTCTATCTCTTTTACAGTTACATGTCCAAATGCAGAAAGAAAACAAGATGTCCATGCTTGTTTTGAAGGGAGGTTAATATGATTGAACTTAAACAGGTGAGTAAATCTTTTGGAGAACGAGAGTTATTTTCGAATCTTTCAATAACATTTGAGGCTGGAAAAGTCTATGCCTTAATTGGTTCAAGTGGTAGCGGAAAAACAACCTTGATGAACATGATTGGGAAATTAGAATCTTATGATGGCACGATTTTTTACCGAGGTAAAGACTTGGCCAAGTATAAATCGAGTGATTTTTTCCGTCACGAATTGGGCTACCTCTTCCAGAACTTTGGCTTAATTGAAAACCAAAGTATTGAAGAAAACCTTAAGCTAGGTCTCATTGGTCAAAAGTTGAGTCGGTCGGAACAGCGGTTGAGGCAGAAGCAGGCTTTAGAACAGGTCGGCCTGGCTTATCTTGACCTAGATAAGCGCATCTTTGAGTTATCGGGCGGAGAATCGCAACGGGTTGCCTTGGCAAAAGTTATCTTAAAGAATCCACCCTTTATTCTGGCAGATGAGCCAACAGCTTCAATAGACCCCGCAACCTCTCAGTTGATTATGGAGATTTTGCTATCTCTTCGAGATGATAATAGGCTAATCATTATCGCAACACATAATCCGGCAATTTGGGAGATGGCTGATGAAGTGTTCACGATGGATCGTCTGAAATAAAAATCCTTGTTTTTAATTGCACGATGAGTTACTGAAATATTATCATGAATCAATAATTGGAGTTAATTTAGAATTGTACTTTATTAATATTGAGGTAACTTTTTCTTGATAAAGGAAGAAATAGTGGAGAGGAAGTTAGATTGAAAAAATTCGACAATTATATTATTGATAAGCCTTGCGATTCTAATTCAGATAAACTGTAAAAAATCTTAATAATTGAAAGTTTGGTAGATGATATTTTGCAATTTTCTATCAGAGTCAATAATAGTGTAGGAGAGATTTTCCTCCTACAACCGTTTCAAAAGAAATATTTACCCATTGGGAGAAGATGTTGCAGTGGATAATGTGTTGCTCACTGAAAAATATGATTTTCAACTAAAAGATTTTGAAGGATTCATTTCAAAATAAATAATAATTAAAGAATAAGAAAAATCCTCCGTTTCAAAGAGTAGGGAACTCTTTGTGACAGAGGATTTTTTCTATAGGGCTTTAGCAGCTGCAATTGCGGCTTCGAAGTTTGGTTCAGAGTTGATATTGTCCACGTATTCAACGTAGCGAATCGTATTGTCAGTATCGAGGACAAAGACTGCGCGTGCCAATAGGTGCCACTCATTGATTAAGAGGGCATAATCACGCCCAAAGGAATGGTCGAAATAGTCTGAGAGCATGATGGCATTTTCAATGCCCTCAGCACCACACCAACGTTTTTGAGCAAAAGGTAGGTCCATGGAAACAGTCAATACGACCGTGTTGTCCAGTCCAGCCAGCTCTTCATTAAAGCGACGCGTTTGAGTTGAGCAGATGCCTGTATCGATAGAAGGCACGACACTCAAGACTTTTTTCTTACCGTCAAAATCGGCCAGAGATTTTTTAGAAAGGTCTGTTGTAGTGAGAGAAAAATCAAGCGCCTTGTCGCCGACTTGTAGTTGTTTACCTGTAAAGCTCACAGGATTTCCGAGAAAAGTTACCATAGGATACTCCAATCTTTTTTCTTCCATTTTAGCTGAAACAGTCGGAATTTTCCAATGATTTGACTGGAAATGTAGGCATAGAAAAAACGCCAGCTCACATGTGAGAATGACGTTTTTCATAGGATTATTTTGCCAATCCTTCAGCAATCTTGTCAAGGTTGTATTTCATCATGTTGTAGTAGCTGTCGCCTTCTTTACCTTGTTCTGCGATAGAGTCAGTAAAGATTTGTGCGTAGATTGGGATATTTGTATCTTGTGAGACAGTCTTCATTGGACGGTCATCTACACTTGATTCTACAAAGAGTGATGGAACTTTTGTTTGGCGAAGTTTTTCAACCAAGGTCTTGATTTGTTCAGGTGTTCCTTCTTCTTCAGTATTGATTTCCCAGATGTAGGCACTTGGGACACCATAGGCTTTAGAGAAGTATTTGAATGCTCCTTCGCTGGTTACAATGAGTTTCTTTTCAGCAGGGATGTTATTAAATTTATCCTTACTTTCTTTATCAAGTTTGTCTAACTTATCAGTATATTCTTTGAGATTTTTTTCATAGAATTCCTTGTTGTTAGGATCTTTAGCGCTCAATTGTTTGGCGATATTTTTAGCAAAGATAATTCCATTTTCAAGGTTAAGCCAAGCGTGTGGGTCTTCTTTACCTTTTTCATTTTTTCCTTCAAGGTAGATAACATCAACGCCTTCGCTGACTGCAAAGTAGTCTTTGTTTTCAGTTTTCTTAGCATTTTCTACCAATTTGCTAAACCAAGCATTGCCACCTGTTTCAAGGTTGATACCGTTATAGAAAATGAGGTCAGCCTCAGAAGTTTTCTTAACATCTTCAGGGAGTGGTTCGTATTCGTGTGGGTCTTGTCCAATCGGAACGATACTGTGAAGATCAATCTTGTCACCAGCAATATTTTTAGTAATATCAGCGATGATTGAGTTTGTAGCAACAACTTTTAGTTTTTGACCAGAAGCTGCATCTTTTTTTCCGCTAGCACATGCTACAAGAGCAATAACGGAAAGAAAGAGAACGAGTAATGTACCTAATTTTTTCATTAGATCCTCCAATTTATTGGGGTTTTGCCCCTTATTTTAACAAATGTTTATTTTTCAGTTTCAAATATCGTTGTTTAGGAGAGATAAAGAAACTGATTAAGAAGAAGCTAGCAGCTGTAAGTACGATGCTAGAACCAGCTGCTAAGTTTAAACTATAGCCAATAAAGAGTCCCAAAACTGAAGCTGTAGCTCCAAAGGTTGAGGAAAGGAAAATCATACTTTTCAGGCTATTAGCATACAGATAAGCAGTTGCAGCTGGGGTAATCAGCATGGCTACAATCAGGATAGTTCCAACACTTTGCATGGCTGTCACAGACACGAGAGTCAGGAGTATCATGAGGAGGTAGTGATAGAAATTGACAGGCATTCCCATGGCTTTAGCCAGAAGTTCATCAAAGGAAGTTATCAAGAGTTGCTTGAAGAAAATCCAGATTAACAAGAGAATGACCGCCCCTACGCCCATAGTGATAAACATATCCGTATCTTGGACGGCTAGAATATTACCAAAAAGGATATGGAAAAGGTCAGTTGAACTTTTAGCGACACTAATCAAGATGATACCGAGGGCTAAGAAAGAAGAAAAGGTAATGCCGATGGCGGTATCGCTTTTGATAATCGAGTTCCCCTTGATGTAGGTAATGATGATAGCAGCTAGCAATCCAAAGACAATGGCTCCGATAAAGAAGTCAACGCCTAAGATGAAGGAGAGGGCTACACCTGGTAAGACAGCATGTGAAATAGCATCTCCCATGAGTGACATCCCACGTAGAATGATGAAACATCCCACAGCTCCAGCTACGACCCCGACGACAATAGCTGTTATCAAGGCATTTTGTAGGAAATGGAATTTTTGCAATCCATCGATAAATTCTGCAATCATAGGTCACCTCCATTGAAAAAGAGTCGATTACCGTAAGCTTCTTTGAGATTGGCTTCGGTAAAGGTTTCTTTGGTTGGACCAAAGGCAATCACTTCTCGATTGACAAGTAAGACTTGATCGAAGTAGTGGGAAACCTTGCTGAGGTCGTGGTGAACGATGAGAACCGTCTTACCAGCTTTTTTCAAATCTCTCAGCGTATTCATGATGATTTCCTCACTGACAGAGTCAATCCCAACAAAGGGTTCATCCAAGAGGATATAATCGGCTTCCTGCACCAAACATCTGGCAATCAAGACCCGCTGGAATTGACCTCCAGACAGTTGACTGATTTGACGTTCAGCGTAGTCAGCTAGGCCGACGATTTCAAGGGCTTCCTCTACTTTTTTCCAATGTTTAGCATTTAAACTGCGAAAGAGAGGAATAGAAGGAAATAGTCCTAGCGAGACACATTCCTTGACCTTGATGGGAAAGTTGTAGTCGATATTGATTTTTTGTTCGACATAGGCGATTCGGTGTAAGGATTTTTTAACTTCCTTGTCATCGAGAAATGCCTGACCTTGATGTGGGATAATTCCCAGCATACCTTTTAATAATGTTGATTTTCCAGCACCGTTCGGACCAATGATACCGGTAATTGTTGGTCCATGGAGCACTAGTGAAATATCCTTAAGTGCCAACGTTTCTTTGTAGGAGACACTGAGGTTTTCAATACGTATCATAAACTTATATTCCTCCTGCCTCTTAATATACCTTAAAAAAAAAATTAAGTCAAGTTAATTTTTAAAAAAATTAAAATATTAACTGAAAAATGATGGAAAAGGAAAGTTCATTTTTAATTGCATTCCTGGGTAATTTTTGTTAAGCTAAAAACAAGTATAAATGAAAGCGAGAACAAGATGACACGTTATCAAGACGATTTTTATGATGCCATTAATGGAGAATGGCAGAAGACAGCTGAAATACCAGCAGATAAGTCTCAAACGGGAGGTTTTGTTGATTTAGACCAGGAAATTGAAGACTTGATGTTGGCGACAACAGACAAGTGGTTGGCAGGTCAAGAGGTGCCTGAGGATGCTATCTTGGCAAACTTTGTCAAATACCACCGTCTAGTTCGTGATTTTGACAAGAGAGAAGCTGACGGTATCACACCTGTCTTACCGCTCCTTAAAGAATTCCAAGAATTGGAGACTTTTGCGGATTTTACAGCTAAACTAGCAGAGTTTGAGCTTGCAGGAAAACCTAATTTCCTTCCTTTTGGTGTATCGCCAGACTTTATGGATGCCAGAATCAACGTTTTGTGGGCTAGCGCTCCAAGCACGATTTTGCCAGATACGACCTACTATGCAGAAGACCATCCTCAGCGCGAAGAGCTCTTGACTCTTTGGAAAGAAAGCAGCGCCAATCTCCTCAAGGCTTATGATTTCTCTGATGTAGACATTGAAGACTTGCTTGAGAAAAGACTAGAATTGGACCGCCGAATTGCGGCAGTGGTGCTCTCTAATGAAGAAAGTTCAGAATATGCTAAACTTTACCATCCATATTCTTATGAAGATTTCAAAAAATTCGCACCTGCCCTACCTTTGGATGATTTCTTCCAAACCGTTCTTGGACAAGTACCAGACAAGGTTATTGTAGACGAGGAACGTTTCTGGCAAGCAGCAGACCAGTTCTATAGTGAAGAAGCCTGGCCTCTCCTCAAGGCAACCTTAATTTTGAGTGTTGTCAATCTCTCAACCAGCTATTTAACAGAAGAAATCCGTGTCTTGTCAGGTGCCTATAGCCGTGCGCTTTCAGGAGTTCCAGAAGCCAAAGACAAGGTCAAAGCAGCCTACCAGCTAGCACAAGGTCCTTTCAAACAAGCTTTGGGTCTCTGGTATGCCCATGAAAAATTCTCTCCAGAAGCTAAGGCAGATGTAGAGAAAAAAGTGGCAACTATGATTGATGTCTATAAGGAACGCTTGGCTAAAAATGACTGGCTGACTCCTGAAACTCGTGACAAGGCCATCGTCAAACTCAATGTCATTAAGCCTTATATCGGTTACCCAGAAGAATTGCCAGAACGCTACAAGGACAAGGTAGTGGATGAGACTGCTAGTCTTTTTGACAATGCTCTAGCCTTTGCGCGTGTGGAAATCAAGCATAGTTGGAGTAAATGGAACCAGACTGTAGATTACAAGGAATGGGGCATGCCTGCTCACATGGTCAATGCCTACTACAATCCACAGAAGAATCTGATTGTTTTCCCAGCGGCCATTTTACAGGCTCCTTTCTATGACTTGCATCAGTCATCTTCTGCTAACTACGGGGGTATTGGGGCGGTTATTGCCCATGAAATTTCTCACGCCTTTGATACCAACGGAGCTTCCTTCGATGAAAATGGTAGCCTCAAGGATTGGTGGACAGAGAGCGACTATGCTGCCTTCAAGGAGAAAACACAAAAAGTTATTGATCAATTTGATGGACAGGATTCTTATGGAGCAATCATTAACGGTAAATTGACTGTATCAGAAAACGTGGCTGACTTGGGGGGAATCGCTGCAGCGCTTGAAGCAGCTAAGAGAGAACCAGACTTCTCAGCAGAAGAATTCTTCTACAACTTCGGTCGCATCTGGCGCATGAAAGGTCGACCAGAATTTATGAAACTTTTGGCTAGCGTCGACGTGCACGCACCAGCCAAACTCCGTGTCAATGTACAAGTACCAAATTTCGACGATTTCTTTACAACCTATGATGTCAAAGAAGGTGACGGAATGTGGCGTTCACCAGAAGAGCGCGTGATTATTTGGTAATGCAAAGAAGCAAGTAATCAGTAAAAGGCATCCAATCAGGTGTGAAACCTTGATAGGATGCCTTTTATAATGGAAAGACTTGCTGTATAGTTTACTTATACTCTTCGAAAATCTCTTCACCCACGTCAGCTTTATCTGAAACCTCAAAGCGGTGCTTTGAGTAACCTGCGGCTAGTTTTCTAGTTTGCTATTTGTTTTTCATTGAGTATTAAATTGCAAAATTGATTGTCATCATTTTACTAGAAAAAGGGATTGAAAGTTTTTTCGTGAGCGATAGTAGTAGCTGGACCATGCCCTGGATAGACATCGTAGTTTGGTAGGGTGAAGAGTTGGGTTTGGATACTATGGAGGAGTTGCTCCGTACTACCAGTTGGAAGGTCGGTCCGTCCGATAGTTTCACGGAACAAAGCATCTCCTGTCAAGACTAGGTGAGCATCAGGAAAGACGATAGAAACGCCGCCGATAGAGTGACCTGGTGTTGGCAAGACGGTGAAACGAAATTCCTCTAATTGATATTCCTCATGAAAGACAAAGGTGTGTTCAGCTGGTTTTGCAACCACATCTGCCATATCATCGTGACGAGGAAGCCCAGAGAGATTATCGACAGGAGTGTAGAGCCAGCTAGCTTCGCTCTCTGCGATATAGACAGGAGGATTGCCAAAAGTTTCGCGAACTAGGTCCAGACTCATGATATGGTCATAATGGGCGTGGGTCAATAGAATGGCACAGATCGGTTTGTTGATCTTCTCGATTGTATGACGAATGGCTTCCCAATGGCTACCAGGATCGACAACGATGAGGTGCTTTTCACCTTCTAGGTAATAGGTGTTTTCATAGGCAACGGGATTCACAGTTTTATGGATTTTCATATTGGCTCCAATCTCAAAGAATGTACTAAATTAAGTATAGCACAGTTGGGGAGAATAAGCATAAAAAGGAAATAATTCTAGAAAGAAGAATACAGTTTGGATAAGAAAAATAAGCCCCGAATGAGTTCGAGGCTTAAATTGCTTTAATTTCCTGCGTAATATTTTTGAATTCCCTTGACAATCCCTTCAACCAGTTTATCTTGGTATTCACTACTACGGATTTTTTTGTTTTCTTCTGGATTATCCATATATCCCATCTCTAGCAAAACAGCTGGTTTAGCTGTTTCACGTAGAACAGCAAAGGTTGCTTGCAAAAGTCCGGCATCCCTAGCTCCAGTCTCGGCTAGAAGTGAAGAATGGATATCAGCTGCGAGACGATTACTTTCACTTATCCGATCAGGATTATTATGCCAATCCTTATTAATCTTGCTAGGGAAGCCAGGTTCTTCCTTGTAAGAATAGGTTTGTATACCTAGATTAACGGTTGTATCATTTCCTTTTGCATTGAAATGAAGGCTGATGAAAAAGTCAGCATTAGTCTTGTTTACCATACGAGAACGTTCGGTAATAAAATCAACATCTACATCGCTATCTCGAGAGGTAAGAACGGTGTAGCCTAGACCTTCTAATCGTTTACGTAATTTACGGTAAACTTGTAGGTTCAATTCTTTCTCAGCTATGCCATAATAATAAGCACCTCGATCCTTACCACCGTGTCCTGGATCTAGAAAAATAGTTTTAGAGTAATGTCCTTTTTGAAAACCTTGTGCTAATTCACGAACCCATTTTCCATTTCCTTGGAAGAGCTGGTTTTTGCCATCCACTGCATAGGTTCCTGTGACATATACACCATCGTCCTTAAGATAGTACCAAGCTTGATAGTCTGGGTCATAAATCCATTCCTTGTGGGCCATGTAGCCACCAGATTTGAGGTAGTAGGAACCAATCCATTGTTTTTGGGCGTAGCGTCCGCCAGATTTGAGGTAAAACCAACTAGAGTAGCTTTGGTCGTAGACCCATTCCTTATCTGCCATGGCACCGCTGGATTTGAGGTAGTAATCGCCCTTCCAGACATTGGCCAACATTCTACCGTAGCCATCAAAAGCATACCACTTGCCATTGATTTGGCTCCATTGGTTGGATAAATATTTACCTGAACCATTGATATAGTACCAATTATTTCCCATTTGGTACCAGCTGTTTTCAAGCAAGTATCCATGACTATCAAAGAAATAACCATCATAGAGGGTATCTGTAAATTTGACCCCAGTTTGACTATAAAACGTCCACTTGTTCCCCTCTTTTACCCAGCCAGTTTGTATAGGTTGATTAGGTTTAGTTTCCCTGGAAAGAGAAGGTTTGCTTTCTTGCTCACTTGAACTAGCTATACTTGACGAATTTTCTGTACTAGCTTGAGAACTACTAGTAGAATTGCTAGTGGAAATATTAGTTGAACTACTGGTCGAACTAGTGATAGGATTAGTAGTGAAATGACTCGTATCGTCAGCCAAAACTACTTGGCTGGATAAGCCAAGAACAGTCAAAGCTAAAAGTGTCAGTCTTTTGTATGAATTCATGTTATTTGCCTTTCTAGAGAGATGAAAATTTAGTAATTATCGTAAAAAATTGTTCATATTACTATTATACACTAAAAAAGTTAGAAAATTACTAAAATATCAAATCTTTTCTTATTGAAAAAGAAGAAAGTATTTTCATTTCACTAACTTTTAACGCAGTCAATATCAAAACAAAGTTAGATGAAGAGCTAGATAAATTTGTTGTTTTAGTGTGAATCTTATGTTATCCTTCTTCCCAACAACTGAATAAGCTTTAGAATCCTCTTTTCTAGTTTTCATATTATTAAAAAAGTGATAAAATGGTAGGAAGAATTGGAGAGTAGAGATGCCAAAAGAAGTGAATTTAACAGGCGAAGAAGTTGTCGCTTTAACCAAAGAATATTTAACGGAAGAGGATGTTGCTTTTGTACATAAAGCCTTGGTCTATGCGGTGGATTGCCACAGTGGTCAATACCGCAAATCAGGCGAGCCTTATATCATTCACCCTATCCAAGTGGCAGGTATTTTAGCCAAACTCAAGCTGGATGCTGTAACGGTAGCTTGTGGTTTCTTGCATGATGTGGTGGAAGATACTGATGCGACCTTGGACGATTTGGAAAGAGAGTTTGGTCCTGATGTGCGGGTAATCGTCGATGGGGTTACCAAGCTTGGTAAGGTCGAGTACAAATCGATCGAGGAGCAATTAGCGGAAAATCATCGCAAGATGCTCATGGCCATGTCTGAGGACATCCGTGTTATCTTGGTCAAACTGTCAGATCGCTTGCACAATATGCGGACGCTTAAACACCTCCGAAAAGACAAGCAGGAGCGCATTTCCAAAGAAACTATGGAAATCTATGCCCCGCTTGCCCATCGTTTGGGGATTTCCAGTGTCAAATGGGAATTGGAAGACTTATCTTTCCGTTATCTCAATCCAACGGAGTTTTACAAGATTACCCATATGATGAAGGAAAAGCGCAGAGAGCGTGAAGCATTGGTGGATGAGGTAGTCACAAAATTAGAAAACTATACGACAGATCGTCATCTAAATGGGAAGATTTACGGTCGTCCCAAGCATATTTACTCTATTTTCCGCAAAATGCAGGATAAGAGAAAACGGTTTGAGGAAATCTATGACCTGATTGCCATTCGTTGTATTTTGGATACCCAAAGTGATGTCTATGCCATGCTTGGTTATGTTCATGAGCTTTGGAAACCCATGCCTGGTCGCTTTAAAGACTACATCGCTAATCGCAAGGCCAATGGTTACCAGTCTATCCATACGACTGTCTATGGGCCAAAAGGGCCGATTGAATTCCAGATTCGGACCAAGGCCATGCATGAGGTGGCTGAGTACGGGGTTGCGGCTCACTGGGCTTATAAGAAAGGCATTAAGGGGCAGGTTAACAGCAAGGAATCAGCTATTGGGATGAACTGGATCAAGGAGATGATGGAGCTCCAAGACCAGGCTGATGATGCCAAGGAATTTGTCGATTCAGTTAAGGAAAACTATCTGGCTGAGGAGATTTATGTCTTTACCCCAGATGGAGCTGTCCGCTCTCTTCCAAAAGATTCAGGACCGATTGACTTTGCCTACGAAATCCATACAAAAGTCGGGGAAAAAGCAACTGGTGCCAAGGTCAATGGTCGTATGGTTCCCCTGACAACCAAGCTCAAGACAGGGGATCAGGTTGAAATTGTCACCAACCCCAACTCCTTTGGGCCAAGCCGTGATTGGCTTAACATGGTCAAGACCAGCAAGGCGCGTAACAAGATTCGTCAGTTCTTTAAAAATCAAGATAAGGAATTGTCTGTCAACAAGGGTCGTGAAATGTTGATGGCTCAGTTCCAAGAAAATGGCTATGTGGCCAATAAATTCATGGACAAGCGCCACATGGATCAAGTTCTACAAAAGACTAGCTACAAGACAGAGGAATCTCTCTTTGCGGCAATTGGTTTTGGGGAAATAGGTGCAATTACTGTCTTTAACCGTTTGACTGAAAAGGAACGCCGTGAAGAAGAACGTGCTAAGGCCAAGGCTGAAGCAGAAGAACTTGTCAAAGGTGGAGAAGTCAAGGTTGAAAATAAAGAAACCCTCAAGGTTAAGCATGAGGGTGGTGTGGTCATTGAAGGTGCCTCAGGTCTCCTAGTGCGGATTGCCAAATGCTGTAATCCAGTTCCTGGTGATGATATTGTCGGCTATATCACCAAAGGGCGTGGTGTGGCTATTCACCGTGTGGACTGTATGAACCTGCGCGCCCAAGAAAACTACGAGCAACGTCTCCTTGATGTGGAATGGGAAGACCAGTACTCAAACTCAAATAAGGAGTATATGGCCCATATCGATATCTATGGTCTCAACCGTACAGGACTATTGAACGATGTACTGCAAGTTCTTTCAAACACAACCAAAAATATCTCAACAGTCAACGCACAACCAACCAAGGATATGAAATTTGCTAATATCCATGTGTCCTTCGGCATTGCCAACCTCTCTACACTGACTACGGTCGTGGACAAGATTAAGAGTGTGCCAGAAGTTTACTCTGTCAAACGGACCAATGGCTAATGGTCTGAGTTCTTACTAGAAAGGCGATTATGAAAATCATTATCCAACGGGTTAAAAAAGCCCAAGTCAGTATTCAAGGTCAGGTTCAGGGGAAAATTCAGCAAGGGCTCTTATTGCTGGTTGGTGTTGGACCAGAGGACCAAGAGGAAGATTTGGACTATGCCGTGAGAAAGCTTGTCAATATGCGGATTTTTTCAGACGCAGAAGGCAAGATGAATCTGTCTGTTAAAGATATCGAGGGACAAATCCTTTCTATTTCTCAGTTTACCCTTTTTGCGGATACTAAGAAAGGCAATCGTCCAGCCTTTACAGGCGCAGCGAAGCCTGATATGGCATCAGATTTCTATGATGCTTTCAATCAAAAACTAGCGCAAGAAGTGCCCGTTCAGACAGGCATCTTTGGAGTGGATATGCAGGTTGAGCTGGTCAATGATGGGCCAGTTACCATTATCCTAGATACTAAAAATAGATAAGAAAGACCAAGCCCAGCCGGCTTGGTTTTTCTCATCTATCATAAAATACTCCAAAATGGCATCGGTTCTTGATAGGCCTTAGGAAAATCTCTTTTCAGGCTTTGGCTTATGCGGTAGGAAGGGATGAGATGGCCTAGAATTAGGAGAGTTCCCTGAAGGAGAAGTGGCATACCACTTAAACATATCAAGGAGAGAATCATCAAGATATCCCATAGGAGGATTTGTAAGGCGAAACGCCAGAATCTCGGTCTAATCTGAGAATAGAGTTGACCAAAGTGGTCACAAAGTTGGTTTGAAAGATAGGTCAATAGCACAGGATGAAAGAAAATGAGCCAACCGCTATAAATCAAAATCCAATCCCAAGTAAGCCCTTCTTTAAATGTCAAAAATGCCAGCATAATTCCATCAATGACAAGGAGTTGAATGGTTTTGATATAGATGATTTTTTTCATGATAAAGCCTCCTTTTCCTTAGAGGCACTCCCATAAAGAGATGTGTTTGTTGTAAAAGTCTAGATAGTTTTCTCTTAGGTAGTCCGCCGTCCTATAATATAAAGTAGAATGACAAGCAGTGATGATTGGCATAAGAGAGGGAAAACGCTGAGAACTAACGAAGGTTAAAAGGACAAAAAATAGAAAATCAATGGAGAGAACCCCTAAATAGTAGAAGCGAATCTTTTTATTGATTTGAGGATAAATCTCAGCGAATTGATGTTTGAGTCGGACAATCAAGCGAAATAGCAGGAGTCCTTGAGCAAGGAGGAAAATAAAACCAGAGAGCAAGAGCCATTCTAAAGCTGTTTCGGGTCTAGTACTAAAAAATACAAATAGTAGCAAATCGATGACTGCAATTGCTGTAAAATGGATTCTAAAGAGTTTTTTCATGACAAGACCTCCCTCTTTTATCTAGCTTCATTGTACTCCAAAAGAATGGGAGTTACAAGCAAAATGATAAAAAATTTTAATAAGGAGATTCTGTTAGATTTCTTTATTTGATTTCCTTCTTATTGTTCCACCTCTTCATCATTCCAGACAAATAAAGCTCCGATTGCATTGAGGATATAAAAGATGTATTTACCGATATTGGCAAAGTTTCCTTGAATGCCAGCCTTTGTCAGCTGCACAAAATTGTAAATCAACCAAAAGCCCCACTGAGTTGTCAGTTTCAATGCATTCAAAGCATTGGCAATGAGGGACAGTGCAAAGGCAATAGTTGTCACGTAGGCAAGTAGATTCATCTTACCCCCATAGCCGATATAGTTGGTCACAAAGGCAAAGAGGAAGGCGATGATTGAAATGATAATGGCCGCTAATTTTAGCTGTTTCTGACTCATTTGGTTGGGTCTGCCTTCTTGCGAAGCTTCCCATTTCTTAATAGCAAAGGTATAAATGAGGAAGGTGACAGGATAGGTGATAATGGCCGCCTTATTTCCAAGGATATAATCAATGGTACCAGACAAAATGGTATTGACAATGCCAAAGTAATTTCCCCATTTGCTTAATTTCCCAGTGAAACGAGTGGACAACATGGAAATCCCAACGTTGGTTACGGAAATCAATCCAAAGGGCACAAGGGCTGTCCATGGTCCCCAGTCTACGAATTTATCGAGACGGGAGTTAAGATAGCCAGAAGCGATTGCAATTCCAACGACCAAAGCAACCCCAAAGAGGTCAAACCATTTAGATGTCGCAAAAATTTTTAGTGATTTTTTCATATGTTAAAATATCTTTCTTTTTTACAAATATTCTACAACTAAATGAAAGTAAAATCAAATGATAGAAATAAAACCCTGAAAATCAAACTTTCAGGGTTGGTAGGGGACTTGATAAATTAGTCGATTTTCTCGACATAGAGTTGTTTAGCAATGTCCATATTCACTTGTAAATCTTTATTTTTAGTGAGGATAGTAAAGGTATTGCTGAAGCCATCAAACTGCTGGACTTGGAGCTGGTCACCGATGTGAAGTGAGTGCTTGTCCAGATAATGGAGAATGTCAAAACTATCGTGAACCCGAGTCAGGCGGTAGGCGCCAGCTTCCTTGATATCAGCTAGTGGGAGGTTATTGATTTCAACCAGGAGTTCTCCCTTGGCAGGAATAGTACCTCCGTGGGGGCAGGTCTTGGGGAATCCAAGCAATTTTTCTAGTCTCTCCACGAATAGGTCAGAGACAGTGTGTTCCAATACCTCAGCTTCCTCGTGAATCTGGTCACTCGTATAGTCTAAATGATGGACTAGAAAAACTTCAATCAAGCGATGCTTACGGTAGAGCTCAGAGACCAGTTTGAGGCCGAGGTCAGTCAGTAGATAGCCACATTCCTTGTCCTTGAGGATGAGATTTTCACTCTTCATCCGTTTAATCATTTCAGTTACGGCAGGGGGAGAGACTTGCATACGAGCCGCAATTTCCTTGTTGGTGATTTTATGCAGGTCTATGCCGATTTCATAAATACATTTTAGATAATCTTCTTTATTCGGGGTCATTCGCTTCCTCTTGTCTAATGTCTTTATCTAGTATATCAAAAAAAGCTAGATTTCTCTAGCTGTGACTTTTTATGTTATACTTATTGCAAGAGAAAAAATGAGGAGATGAATATGACAAAGATAGCTCTTCTTTCAGATATTCATGGGAATACCACTGCTTTAGAGGCTGTTTTGGCAGATGCTCGGCAGCTAGGAGTGGATGAATACTGGCTTCTGGGAGATATTCTCATGCCAGGGACAGGTCGTAGAAGGATTTTGGACTTGTTGGATCAACTACCGATTACGGCTAGAGTTTTGGGAAACTGGGAAGACAGTCTCTGGCATGGTACTCGTAAGGAACTGGATAATACTCGTCCTAGTCAACGTTATCTCTTACGCCAGTGCCAGTATGTTTTAGAGGAAATTTCCCTAGAAGAAATTGAACTGCTCCACAATCAACCTCTTCAGATCCATCGTCAGTTTGGGGATTTGACGGTGGGAATTAGTCATCATTTGCCTGATAAGAACTGGGGGCGAGAGTTGATTCATACTGGAGCGCAAGAGGATTTTGACCGCTTGGTGACCAATCCTCCTTGTGATATTGCTGTTTATGGCCATATTCACCAGCAGTTGCTTCGTTACGGGACTGGTGGGCAATTGATTGTCAATCCGGGTTCGATTGGGCAACCTTTCTTTCTAGATGCCCAGTTACGGAAGGACTTGCGAGCTCAGTATATGATTTTGGAGTTTGATGACAAGGGCTTGGTAGATATGAACTTCCGACGGGTAGACTACGATGTGGCAGCTGAATTGCAGCTGGCTAAAGACCTGAAACTTCCCTATTTTGAGGTTTACTATGAAAGTCTGGTCAATGGGATCCACCATACCCACAATCAGGAATTTCTGAGAGAATTGGCCCAGAAAGAGGGCTATGATAGTGAATTAGATGTCTGGTTAAAAAGTGGTAACGATTGACATTACAACCAAAAAGGGTATAATAATAGAAAAAGAAGAGTAGAGACAGGGATGTCTCGTAAAAAGGAGAAGAGTATGCAAATTCCAAGTAGATTTACCATTGCGACTCATATGCTGATAATCATTGCCCTCAAGGGGAAGGAAAGCAAGGTGACCAGTGATTTTCTGGCTGCTAGTGTCGGGGTTAACCCTGTCATTATCAGAAAAACCTTGTCCCAGTTGAAGAAGGCAGAGCTGATTTCAGTAGCGCGTGGAACAGGGGGGACAGAGATTGTTAAGGATCTCAAGGACATTAGTCTTTTAGATGTTTATCAGGCGGTTGAGTGTCTTGGTAAGACAGGCCAACTTTTTAGTTTCCATGACAATCCAAATCCAAATTGCCCAGTCGGAGCTCATATTCATGAGGTTTTGGATCAAAAATTGGAGAGAATCCAGCTGGCTATGGAGGCTGAACTTGGTCAGACTAGTTTAGAACAAGTCGTGGCTGATGCAGAGAGTCAGATGAAGGAGTGAGAGGGATAGATGCCCTCTTTTTCTCTATGTAAAATTGTGATAAAATAGAATCATTAAAGGAGGAAGAAATGTATCTCGTTATAGGAATTGTATTAGCCTTTATAGTGTCATTTTGGAAGGATAATAGAAGTTTGTGGAATCCAGTATTATTCTTATTATCCCTCATTTCCAGTTATTTTTATCTAGGCTACCTTTTTTATCAAAATGGGTATGAGAAGATTCATTTCGCTTTTTTTATATTTCCCTTTATTTTACTTCCTTTTTTGCTTTTTCTAAGTGGCATCTTTCTAATCTATAATGGGGTCATTTTGTTGAAGCGAGAGGGACGTTCAAAGGCTAATTATCTCTCCATGCTCCTTGGAATAGTCATTTTGCTATTTTTTGCTTTGATGTCATTTCGATTGGGAGGACGACATGAATTATTTTACACCAATCACTTTCTAAATATTTTATTTGCATTTATTGCTTATTCTTACTTTATTTTTGGTTTTGCTTTTGTGGCTTTTATGTTGTACTCTATCTTGTATCTCTTTATTCCTAAGAAGAAGCATTATGATTTTATTATCATTCATGGTGCAGGTTTGTTAGACGGAGAAAAGGTAACACCTTTGCTGAAGAGGAGAATTGATAAGGCAGTGGAAGCTTATCACAAGTCTAAGAATCCTCATATCAAAATCATTGCAAGTGGTGGTCAAGGAGGAGATGAGAAGATTTCTGAAGCGCAGGCCATTACAAACTATCTTCTTGAAGAGACAGATGTTCCCCAAGATGCGATTATTCTGGAAGATCAATCAAGGACTACCTACGAGAACCTTCTCTTTTCTAAGGAACTTGGTGAGGAACTGGTAGCCAAACCTCAATTCCTCTTTGTTACAAATGACTATCATGTTTTTCGTACCAGTACCTATGCGCGTAAGTTAAATATGAAGGGAGATGGCCTCGGATGTAGGACGGCAGGCTACTACATACCATCTGCTTTTATTCGGGAGTACATAGCGCTCTGTGTCAAGATGAAATGGCTTTTCCTTGCCTTTTATGTCCTGCTATCAGTCCTCATTTTGATAGCCTACAAAGGGATTATTTGGTAGTCAGATTTTATTAAAAAAGACTTAGAATACACATGAAAGTATGTATTCTAGGTCTTTTGTTTTATATACATTTGATTTTTGAAAGGTACTATCTATTTTTCCATGCTTGGTAACGGGTATCAATCAATAATTGGGTAAGGCGTCCCATGGTTTCCCTTTCTTCTGGAGTGAGGGATTGAGCTTGGACAAAGAGATGATGGATGTGTTCAATAGCTTTGAAGGAAGATAGGTCATTGATGGAGTTAATGCCAGCATCTAGAATGGTGCCAAAGAAGAGATCGAAGTAGAGCTGGAGTTCTTCGTCAGGGACTGTCGCTACCCATTCTTTGAAGGTTGTGTCAACTTGTTGACTATCACTGTTGGTTTTATCCAGTTGGACGAAGTGCTTGTCCTCAATCTGCCAACTAAAGGTATCGTGTTGGGCGATACCACCTAAGGCAGTACTGTGCACGATGATTTGGTGGTTAGGGATTTCCATCATCATACCGATAATGGAACCTTGTGGAATGAAGACCTTGGTTCTATCCATTACCCTTTGATAGCCCTCAGTTTGTGTCAGTTCTTTGTGGAGACCGGGCGCATCAAAGGTATAAACTGCTGTGATTTGATCCTGCAAGCTTTGCTCAATTTGGCTAGCAGCGTAGATAGCTAAATTTCCTCCCTTGGAATGCCCAGCCAGAATGACTTTTTGCTTAGGATGTTGGGCAAAAAAGTTCTTTAAATAGCGGAGAGCGTGCTTTTGAGCAGGAATTTCCTTCATATAGGTCAGGTGGAAATCTTCCTTCCAGCCAATGATACTGTCATCTGTCCCACGAAAGACAATCAGATAGGTATCGAGAGTGAGGCGGTAGGTCATAGCCGAAAATTGCTTTTGCAATTCAGGATCAATGTCATTGATAAAATGGGAGAGTTTGCAATTTTTGAAGCGTTTGTGTTGAGCTAGTTCATCTAATAGCTGGAGGCGATTTTTGCTGGTCAACATGTTGGGATCCCTTGGAACCTGAGGAGCCAGGTCTAAAAGTCGCTGAGGAGTTGTGGAGACCAGATTATCAAAGGAGAGGTAGGTAGCTTCTGTTAAGGCTAGAATGTCTAACTCATTCAATGGAAAGTCGTAAAAGGAATCGTATGCGACATCTTTCAGATAGTCAAAAATATTGGCCATAAGAGCTCCTTTCTTTTTATTTATCTTATCACAATCACATAGAATTTACTAGTTTGTTTGTACGAGCTCTCTACATACCGACCTATAATGGTATGATTCAGACACATAGAAGACAGTTTGCTTTTATTTTAAACCTTTAAACATACTTATTTGTATCTGTTTGTCGTCAATCCCATTCTCTTTTAAGAAATTTTTCATCTCATTTATATCATCAGGTTGGCCGGTTAAGAGATAAATAGCTTGGTTACCGTATTTCACAACCGCATTTTTTAAAAATGCTTGGCTTTGAGAAAAGGTTTCGCTAGTTTTATAAGTTAGATTCGGATTATTCTTACTAAGCTCTCTTAACTCATTATCAAAAATGTTTACTCCTTTGTCTAAATGATTAAGAATGATGGAGCGCTTACCAGCCCACTCTTTCACAACTGGACGTAGAGTAGAAATACCGACATCAGAGGCAAAACAAACCAGTGCTTGGTCATTGTCTTTAACAGATAAAGATGACTCCAGCCAACTCATCTCAATTTTACTACCAGCTGGTAAATGTGTTAAGGTTTCCTTAAACACGCTACCACTATTATGGGTTACAATAAGAATTTCATCCTCATCAGGAGTGGAAGCAAGGGTTAGCCATCGGCTAGCCTGATCCTCCTTTACTGGACTTTTATCTGGACCAAACGAGCTGTCAGGAAGCTTAAACTGAGCATAGGAGCCAGATTTCCATATTTGATTTTTTGGTTTTGTGATGTGAACTAAATACAAATCTCCGCTGGGATTTTCAATGGATTTTATCGATAAAGTCTGACTTCGTCCAAGGTAGGCAATGATTCCCCAAGATATAAAGCCGAGCACTCCAAGTGTAGTTAGAATAATTATGAACATTTTTTTCCCTCGTTTCATTTTTAAGCTCCTATAGTGTAATAATTTTTATGAATGAATAATATTTTTCTTCATTCAATGATTTTCAAAAAATAAAGAAAAGATTTCTTTATTTCAGGATTCCTTTAATGAAGTTGGTTGCTAGTATTTCTACAGTTTTGCTAATATCTGGAAAATCATTTTCTGTGATATGCATATCCATGTAGTAAAATAGGTTGTAAACTTGTAAAATATCTTGAATTTTTTCTGGAGAATGGCCTTCAGCCTGCAAACGATGAGTAAAGGTTTTCACGAGAAATTGATGAAATGGATTCGTGACTTTCCCTTCTTCTGAGGAATAGTAGCTATGCAACTCATCTGCTATGGCAGGATTGTACCATTCTGCAAGGATTTTATTGGAAGAAACGAGTGCTCTGGATTGAGCAAAGAGTTGACTAATAAGATCAATCATATCAATTTCCCAATCCAGTTCTTCGATCATAGCTTGGCGAACACGGTTGTTTTCATCAATATAGATATCTAAAAAAATAGCTTCTTTACTTTCGTAATAGTTATAAAAAGATCCGACTGCCATATGAGCTTGTCTAGCAATTTCTGAAATTCCTGTCGCCTTGTATCCTTTTTTTGAAAAAACTTCATAAGCTGCGGATTTCAAAGTCTGTTTTTTGTCCAATTTGATTCACCTCTTTTCTGAATGAATATTAAATATTGTTCATTCATATCTTAACAAATCTTTTTCAGATTGTCAATCTTAAAGCTAGAACTTTTTACGGATACCACTCGATAAGGAACTTTTCAATGTTAGAAGAGTATAGAGTGTCGTTTTAACTACACTCAAGGTTTGGAAGAATAGATATAAATTTTGGTTAAGGAGATGGATAAAAGAACTGAAATGAAGGTTGAAAAATTAAAAATAAAAGGGTAGGGCTGGCACTATGTCTGAAAATAAGGTATGATATCAATGGGGTTATTCACTATCTTTTTTGAGCTGTTGTGACAAGGAAATATCAAAAAAGTATTAGATACTAAGCCCTCTATTTATACTAAAGGATTTAAGACTCCTAAAATTAGCAAAGGAGAATCAGATGCACAAGATTTTATTAGTAGAAGATGATCAGGTCATTCGTCAACAGGTCGGGAAAATGCTCTCTGAATGGGGATTTGAAGTGGTTCTGGTAGAAGACTTTATGGAAGTTTTGAGTCTATTTGTTCAGTCGGAGCCTCATCTGGTCCTCATGGATATTGGTTTGCCCTTGTTTAATGGCTATCACTGGTGTCAGGAGATTCGCAAGATTTCCAAGGTGCCTATTATGTTTCTGTCTTCGAGAGACCAGGCTATGGATATTGTCATGGCAATCAATATGGGGGCGGATGACTTTGTGACCAAGCCTTTTGACCAGCAGGTTCTTCTAGCCAAGGTTCAGGGCTTGTTGCGTCGTTCCTATGAGTTTGGGCGTGACGAGAGTTTACTGGAATATGCTGGTGTTATCCTCAATACCAAATCAATGGATTTACATTATCAAGGGCAAGTCTTGAATTTGACCAAGAACGAATTCCAGATTTTACGCGTGTTGTTTGAGCATGCGGGTAATATTGTAGCGCGTGATGACCTCATGCGGGAACTTTGGAACAGTGACTTTTTCATTGATGATAATACCCTCTCAGTTAATGTGGCTCGTTTGCGTAAAAAATTGGAAGAGCAGGGCTTGGTAGGATTTATCGAGACCAAGAAAGGAATAGGGTACGGACTGAAGCATGCTTGATTGGAAACAATTTTTTCTGGCCTATCTGCGCTCCCGTAGTCGTCTGTTTGTCTATCTGCTTTCTTTGACGTTTCTGCTCTTACTCTTTCAGTTTTTATTTGCCAGTTTGGGAATTTACTTTCTCTACTTTTTCCTCTTGTGTTGCTTTGTAACCATCTTATTTTTCGCTTGGGACATATTGGTGGAAATGCAGGTCTATCGTCAGGAACTTCTCTATGGGGAGAGGGAAGCTCAGTCTCCTTTGGAAAGAGCCTTAGCTGAAAAATTAGAAGCGCGTGAGATGGAACTCTATCAGCAGAGGTCAGATTCAGAAAGAAAACTGACGGATTTGCTGGATTACTATACCTTGTGGGTCCATCAGATTAAGACCCCCATTGCAGCCAGTCAACTTTTAGTTGCAGAAGTGGTTGACCGCCAACTGAAGCAGCAATTAGAACAGGAAATTTTCAAGATTGATTCCTATACCAATCTAGTTTTACAGTACCTGCGTTTAGAAAGTTTCCATGATGATTTGGTCTTAAAGCAGGTTCAAATCGAGGACTTGGTCAAGGAAATAATTCGTAAATATGCTCTTTTCTTTATTCAAAAAGGTCTAAATGTCAATCTATATGACCTTGATAAAGAAATCGTGACGGATAAAAAGTGGCTACTAGTGGTCATTGAACAAATCATCTCAAACAGTCTCAAGTACACCAAGGAAGGTGGTCTGGAGATTTATATGGAAGGGCAAGAGCTTTGTATCAAGGATACAGGAATAGGGATAAAAAACAGTGATGTCCTCCGAGTCTTTGAACGTGGTTTCTCAGGATATAATGGACGCCTAACTCAGCAGTCATCTGGACTTGGACTTTACCTATCTAAGAAAATTTCTGAAGAACTGGGGCACCAGATTCGTATCGAGTCTGAGGTCGGAAAAGGAACGATAGTGCGGATTCAGTTTGCTCAAGTGAACTTAGTCCTTGAGTGAGAAGAGACAATGAGTTTTTACCCAATCTCTTTTTGCTATATTTCAGGATATTTGAAGACTGTTTTTTACAAAACCAATAATAGAGTTTTTAATACGGAATATAGTATAAATACTGGTTCAAAGTGAAGTTTTGTATGCTTTATACTTTTGTTGAGTATAAAATCTATAAACTAAGGGTGAATTACAAAAATTAATTTGAGATGAAGTGAATTGTAGACTTGGGAAATGTCTCCTATTCGATTTCAGAATGAATCGTTGATACAGGATTAAAAGAACTGCAGCTTTCTTTTTATTTTGAATGAGATAGGTGTATATAGATTTGTGTAACTGGTGTAGAACTGTTTCCAAAGAATTATTGAATGTATCGAATACACACATTCTATTGATTTTGAACCAGTTTTTAATTTCTAAATGTTGTAATAGTTTTATCAAGTAAAAGGAGACTGCCATGATTGGAGACAATATAAAATTCTTACGAAAATCACATAATCTGATATAACCAGAATTTTCACGGATTGTGGGTGTGTCACGAAATAGCCTAAATCGTTAGAAAAACTGAAAAAGCTTACTTTCAATAGAAGTATTGGAAATATTCATTTTACATCTATCAAAGAAACATGGGATAGACCTATATTTTACAAAATAGCAAATTATATTTTGAATGATAGTAAAAACTGCAGTACTTGTGTGATTTACAATTATTGCACTCAATGTCCGAGTATCGCACTATCTGAAATAAGGAATAGTAGAGATTGTTCTGCGATATGTAAAAAAAAACGCATTAGCAAGGAGTATCGTATATGCTACCATATCTTAAAACTATTAGATGGTATCTCTTCTTTAATTTTCTTTTTGGTGTAGTATCGAATATCTGCACAGCTTTGTTACCGTATTTCACGCAGGCATTAATCAAAGGGGATTATCAAGTAGCTCTATATGGTTACTCTATGTCAGTGGCAGGCTATTTGAGTTGTAACTATATCCAAATGATACTTGATTGGAAGCAGGGGATTATCTTTTCGACTACTTTGAAAAATGAGTGGTTTCGTTCACTTCTGGGACTCAGTCACCACGATTTCAAGCAGAAAACAGTAGCAGAGTATATTTCCTATCAATCTAATGACCTAGATTCGTTGGAAAAGGATTACCTTCCTCCATTGATGAGTTTTATCAAACAAATTTTACGTATCATCATTTACGCTTTCATTATTAGCAGAACAATTAATCCTATTGTATCACTGATTTTAATCTTTTCCACTGGAATTAGTATTCAAATTCCTAAAATCGTTGGGAAGTTGACCGCTAATCGTAGACAGGTTTACTTGAAAAAACAAGGAGATTACTATCGAACTTTGGAGGATTTGCTCATGGGACATCATTTGGTAAATAAACTAACTATGTCGCATTTTTTGAATCAACAAAAGAGTTCTCTAAAGAATTTGCAGGATAAGTATTTTAAGTATGGTTTGACAAAAATTACAGGCATCTTATTGACAGGTGTTTCTTTTGAATTCATTAGTCTTGTTCTGTTTATTTACTTAGCCTACTCTCTATCTCACCAGCAACTCGGTATTCCTGAGGTGGTGGCGAGTTTCGGATATATTAATGCTTTTTCTGAACCAATACAGGAAATCCTTTATGATTTACAAATGTTAGAGTCCGTAAAGCCTGTAATCAAGAGTTTTCAAAACATTGTTGGGAGATCCGTTTCAGTTCAAGCACCTCAACATTCTTTTGATACGATTACTTTGAAAAACATTTCCAAACAACTGGGAGAATCAAAATTGATAATTACTTCCGCTACGATTCAAAAAGGAGATAAAATTGCGCTTATTGGTGAGAATGGGTCTGGAAAAAGTAGTCTTCTCAACATTTTAAATGGAACAGATGAAGATTTTGAAGGACAAATTGTGCTAGATGGGCTTGTTTTGGACCATCTTTGGGGAAGATTCGGTATGATTCTGCAACAAGAACATACATTTATTTCGAGTTATGAAAATAATGTAACGCTATTCAATAGTTTCAATGAAAAATTCAGAGAAGAAGATTTTGAAAAAATTCCACCACAATCCCTGTCAGGTGGTCAGCAACAACGAATGTATTTAAATCGTGAGAAAAATCGTAAAAATCCATTGCTTATCCTAGACGAACCTTTCTCTGCCTTGGATACTAATCAGTTTAAAATGGAATTGGAAAGAGTTCTGGAACTACCAAGTGCCGTCATTGTTACTTTACATCGCCAAAACGAATTATTAAGTAAGTTTGACCAAGTTTGGGAAATTAAGAATGGAGAACTTGTAATTTTGAAATAGCTAAATTATAGAGAATAAAACGCATATTATCAGGAGTTCAGAGGAGATACCGGTTTTTCTTTTTCTAATAAGGAATCTAAAATTTCTTGCTTTCTCTATCTGTTCAATTGATAGATTTCTTCAGAGAAAGACTGTAACATTTTTGATATAATGTTAAGGATGGACTGATGGATACTTAAAGGATAATTTTAAAAAGAGTAACAGGTGAGAAGAAAAATATATAAGATTGGACAGAAGTATCTCTACCATCATCCATGCAGAAACAAGATTATATGAAATAAAAGGAGTAACCAATGACCGGAAACTATTCAACACGTGAATACCGTGAGAAATTATATGATGATCTTCATGTCCGATTAAGAGATACAGTGATTTTGATGTGTGCGATTTTTATTGCCTCTATCGGCCTAAATATGAATTCAACGGCTGTCATTATTGGAGCCATGCTGATTTCCCCTCTTATGACACCGATTGTTGGATTGGGATTTGGTTTAGCTATTTTTGATAC